>NZ_RZTF01000009.1:45525-54271 GCF_004023175.1 Mesorhizobium sp. M7A.F.Ca.MR.362.00.0.0 | reverse complement strand
CAGCGTTCATCAGCCCCCCGTTCGACTTCGTCAGCATGGGGCGGGCCGGCACGCCGTGCTCCTTCAGCCGCTGTTCCAGCGCCGTCAGATAGCCCGAGACGCGCGGATGGACATAGCCATTGAGGATGGCGGTCGAGCTGCGCTCATATTCGCGGATGACCGGCCAGACCTCGGCCGAGGAGAAGACGAACAGGTTGGGCGCAAGACGCGCGATGGTCGCCTTCACCGAAGCTTCCTGAGCGGCATTGCGCCAGGCATGCAGGAAGGACACGATGATGCCTTGCGCCCCGTTGGCTTTCGCCGCTGCCACCGCCCTTTCCACCGCCGCCATATCAGGCGCCCGGGATTCGCTGCCATCGGCACGCATGCGGGCCGGAATGCCGAAAACCATGTCGCGCGAGATCAGCGGGTCCGGCCGCGAGCAGAACAGCGAATACATGTCCGGCATGCGAAGCCGCGCCAGTTCGATGATGTCCTCGAAGCCGGCATTGGTGAACAGCGCAAGCGGCGCGCCCTTTCGCTGGATGATGGTGTTGATGCCGACCGTAGTCCCATGCACGAAGCGCGTCATGCGTTTGGGATCAAAGCCTTCGCGTTCGGCCAGAAGCCTGAGGCCCGTCATCAGTTCGGCACCCGGATCTTCCGGCGTCGTCAGCACCTTCAGCGAGGCGACACGCCCCGAATTTGCTTCGAGCGCACAGAAATCGATGAATGTGCCACCGATATCGACGCCGACCTTCCAGTCGGCTTCGTTGCGCGTCTCGTCCGCCGCGATGGCACCATCCATGATGCGTCCCTTCCTGTCTGCCAACCAAAGCTGACACGACAGGATGGCCAGGGTCCAAGATGGATGACGAGCAGGGCCATAAGTCCTGCTTATGCCCTTGCCTTGTCAGCGCCCAGCACGGCGGAACAGGCCGCGCGGATCTGGTCGCGCATCATCTCATCGGCCCGCGAAAGCGCCCGGGTACGCGATGTGAGCAGCGCGATTGGAAACTCCGGCCCATTCGCCAGCGGCCGGACGGCAAGCCCGGCAAACTGATGCCAGGGCAGCAATGCGTCGACGAGCGCGACACCCAGACCGGCCTGGACGAAGCCCACTGCCGAGATGGAGACATCGATCTCGAGCGACGGCGAAAGCGCCACACCTTGCGCACGGGCAGCGTGGGCCAACTCGTCGGCGGGACGGGTGTTTGCGCGATAGGATATCAACTCTTCGCCGGCGAGATCGGCGAGCGCCAGCTCGGTCTTCCCGGCCAACGCGTGCCCCGTGGGCAGCAGGCATGAGAAGCCGACGCTGCCGATCACTTCCGCCTCGATATCGAGAGGCAGGCGGTCGTCCATGGCGACGCCGAGGCTGGCATCACCGGCGCGCAGCATGTCGATGATCGCGGCGATCGGCGCCATATGCGACCGCAACAAAATGTCGGGATGCTGCGCCCGGAAGCTGGTGAACGCGTGCGGCAAGATGGCCATGGCCGGCGGTGGCGAGGCCGCGACCCGCACCAACCCCGTCCGGCCAAGCCGCAGGTCGGTGGTCTTGCGGCGTAAGCCTTCCAGCCCCGCCGACAGCCGCTCGGCATCGGCGAAGATCTCGAGCGCCTCCGGGGTCGGCCGCAGCCGGCCCTTCACCCTCTCGAACAGCATGAAGCCGAGTTCGTCCTCGGTGTGGAGCAGGATCTGGCTCAAAGCGGGTTGGGAGATGTTCAGCATCCGCGCCGCGGCGGTCACGGTGCCCGCGCGCATGACGGCGATGAACACTTCGAGCTGACGGGCCCGCATTGCCACTCCATAGGTTTGGCTTATGGCTGTTGTCCAAACTCATCTTTGACGCAATGAAGCGGTGCCGACAAGATCGGCGTCTTCAGGGAGTATCCGCTCCGCACAAGGAATAACCATGGACGTGATCGTGCTGGGCGGTGGACTGATGGGGACGGCTTCGGCCTATTTCCTCGCCAGGCGCGGCGCGCGCGTGACGCTGGTCGAGCGCAACCGGATCGGCACCGGAGCGACCGTCGCCTCCTTCGGCAACATCCGGCGCACGGGGCGCCATCTGTCTCAGCTTCCGCTGGCCCACCGTTCGCTCAGGCTGTGGGGTGAGGCCGAAAGGATGCTTGGCCGCGACGTCGAGTTCCGCGCCACCGGCCATATCCGGCTGATCTTCGATGAAGGAAGCCTTGCCGACATGCGGGCCTATGCCCAAGCCGCGCGGCCGTGGGGGCTTGAGCTGGAGGAACTCGGCCCGCGTGAGATCCGCTCCCGGTTTCCCGGCCTCGGCCCTGACGCGATCGGAGCGTCGTTCTCTCCGCAAGATGGCAGCGGCAATCCACGGCTGATCGCACCCGCCTTTGCCGAGGCGGCCCGCAAACTGGGGGCGCAAATCATCGAGGGAGCTGAGGTCCAGAAGATCACCCATACGGGCTCCGGTTTCCTTGTCGCCAGTTCGAAAGGTGCATTCGCCGCCGACTGCCTGCTCAACACCGCCGGAGCCTGGGGCGCGCGCATTGCCGCACAGTTTGGCGAAGAGGTCCCGCTTGACGCCCGCGGTCCGCAAATGGGCGTGACCGAGCCGCTGCCGCATCGGATTCTGCCGGTGGTCGGCATCTGGACGCGCGACAAGGACCATGGCGCCTATTTGCGTCAGGTCGAGCGGGGCAACATCGTTTTCGGCGGCGCCGCCGAAAGGGTATCGGTGAACCTCGATCCAGGCCATGCGGTCGCCGATCCCATGCGCCTTCCCCTGCAATTGCGCGCGGTCACTCGGCTGCTGCCGGCAATCGCAAAGGTCGCGGTCATCCGCACCTGGTCCGGCTGTGAGGGTTATGTGCGGGACATGCTGCCGGTCATGGGACGCTCGGCGACGACGCCAGGCCTGTTCCACGCCTTCGGCTTCAGCGGACATGGCTTCCAGCTCGGTCCGGGCGTGGGCGACGCGATGGCCGAACTGATCACGACCGGACGTTGCGAAACGCCACTCGACGATTTCAGGATCGATCGCTTCGGGTAGATCACCGGACGCGGACAGAACTAGAATCCATCTGTTCGAATGACCGCAATTGGGCAACTCGTTTCCGACGGTCAACCTCCGCTTGAGAGGCAGGATGCCAATAACAACTTTACCCGGAAGGAGCTCGCCAGAGGAGCAACCGCATCCCACCGCTTCAAATGATGAGGAATGAGGCGGATAGGGCTGATCAGCTAAGCGCGTCAATTTCGCGATCTCACCAATCCCAGTGTGCCGTCCGGAATTATCTGTCATTGTCCGGAATTAAGCCGGTCTTAGAACTGAAAAGAATCCGCCGAGAAGTGCGAGCGGCATTCACTCGATACGGGTTATCAAACTTGTTCCTTAGGGTTACCAAACCGCGTGTTGGGTGGCCTCAGGTTACCAATCAGCGCCGCAATAAGCTTAATGAAGACAGTCTCATAGCGCCAGTTCGGAATTACTTGTCGTTGGGGCACGCTGGTGACCTGGTTGACCGAAGTTCGTTGGTAACCTCTTCCGGCGAAAACCGGGGGAATATGAGCCACTTAGCAGTCAGGCCGACAACAGATAATTCTGGACTTGGAGTCTCACCAACGACAAATATTTCTGGACGGTGTGCAGTCCGAAATTATCTGTCGCTGTCCGGAATTAAGCCGATCTTCGGATGTCGTCGCCGCGCTCGTGTAAAAGCTTGAGCGCATCGCTGCCGCACGACACGACACGAAGCGTGGTCTCGATCTGAGAAAGACGAATGCTGCCAACGCCATTGGTAACGGCAGCGCAGTTCTGGAGGAGGTGGCAAAGCGCGCGAAGCGAGGTGTTCTCACCGTAGATAACAATCGCTTCGTAGGCGTCGGCTCCCTCAACGTTGTTTTCGGCGCCGATCCTTATGCAGTCCTCCCGCGTCGGCTGCCCGATCTCGAAACGCATGCCGATGCGGCTTTCGATCTGATCCAGAGCGTGGATATCACGCCTCGTGCCCGCCAACCGATGAGTGTTGCCGGCGAGCAGTAAAGCGAAGCCGCAGCGCTCCTGAAGATGCAGCAGCTCCCGCAGCACGGTGGGCGTGAAGTTCTGATATTCGTCCACCAGCAACGGACGCGTCGGGCCGCATCGGGTGGCCGAGGCCAAGGACACCGCCGCCGCCGGCAATGCACTGTTGCCGCAGAACCCACTCTCTGGCTCGGCCCCTGAAGCCGCAAACGCCGTTCAGCGCCTTGTGCGGCAAGATCCCGAAACGACGACCGCGCTCGTTCGCCAGAATTTGGCCGATCGGTATTCAACGGCGCAGACGGAGACTCAGGGCGGCAGTCGAGAATCGGCCGGCGCCAAGTTCCATCGCAGCGTGGCCGGCAACGACCAGCGCCAGGCGGTGCTGGACGCGGTGCTGCGAAATCTGCCCGGCGGGCAAGCTGGCGCCGCCATGCCTGAATTGCTCGACGTGCTGCAGGCGACGATGCGGCGAGATGCTCCGGGCAGCAGCACAGCCGCCAATCAGTTGATACACGGTGATCTAGGGGCGAGGTCGCCCATAGGGACGGTCATCGACCTCACCAAGTCGCTCGGTGCCAGCTTCCTGACGCAAGCCGGCGATGCGGCGAAGCGGGCGCAATTGCGAGGCAACCTGGCGCATTTGGGCGATATCCTGACAGGGCCGGAGGCGGTCCAGCGCACGCGCGCAGCTCGCGATCGGCGGCCGATGGTCAGCTATCCCGAAGCGGGACTGCGCACGCTCTTCGAAAGCGGGCAGACGCTTCAGGATCCGCGAGGCGCGCGCTGATGTTGCGCCTTCCGTTGCTCAATACGCTTCAGACGTCGGCGGCTTGGCGCATCTTCCCTCGCGTCCCCAAACAGCGAAAACACGACGTTCGCTAGTCCGACGCAAATCAGGATGCCAACAATGGCCAGAATGATTTCCAACCTCTTCTCCTGAAAGACTGCATAGCATGGCACCGCATCAATAAGCTACGGTCCCTGAAAGTGAGCATCGTTTCCAGGCCTTCGACGCGTAAGGATCGCCCCCTGTGCGTGCGTCAGGAACAGCGCCGCGGCGGGCTCTGCCCACAAGAAACTCAGTCGATAACGCCTAGGACATCATCACTCTGGCCTGGCTGTGCAACGAAGACTTATCCAATCGCCAAATAGACCAAGGTACTGTCCTGGCAAAATCCGAAGTCGGCAGTCCGATCGGTCGGCGATCGCCGACTCTTCCGCAGAGATGGCGCCGCCTGAATCAAGCCCAAGTTCAAAAAGTGGGGGCGACTGGATCATTATCGTTGCCCTTATGGAATCCACCAAGTAGTTGTTGCGTAGTGGAGGACTGAATACATCATGCAAATAGAGTCACCGGCCGGATCACGGCTCGCTACGTGATCGTGCTTCGTCAGCGAAAGCTATCATTGGACCGCGGCTTCCTGCCGGGGAGATTATTATCCGTGCTCGAAGCGTCTTCGCTGGTCTATACAGTTGGACAAATTGGCTCAAATTGGATTCGATCCCTTGGACGAGCTCCGAGGAGACAGCTCGTCTTGGGGTTGAGACATCCGTGAACCGCCTGATCAACGTGACCATCCGTGTTGAACGAAAGCCTTAAACAGGTGCCGGAAGCCAGATGCGGCCTTCCAGGTAGCTCTGATGTCAGGATAAAGTTATCTGATGTCAGGATAAAGTTTAGAAGGGGTCTAACTATCCCTAGGCCAATTACGCTGCGAGGAATGGCCCTAGCGCACGATGGCATAATGGGTGCTGTCGCGATGCTACTAGCATTTGTGTTGCGACTTGATTTTGATGGCTTCCTGCTGAATTGGCCGGTGTTGCTTGGAGCAGCTACCCTCTTCGGGGTCATGGTCAGTACGGCAGGGTTCTTGCTGGGACTAAACCGCGGAATATGGCGCTATGCGTCGCTTCCTGACTTGGTAGCGATCGCTGGCGCGACTAGCGTGGCCATCGCGCTCTTTATTGTCGCTGAGTTCCTTCTGATTCGGCTGAATGCGATCCCACGCTCTTCTGTTGTTATAGCCTGGGCGTTCACTGTCGTGCTGTTGGCCGGACCTCGCGCTGCGTATCGAGTTTACCGCAATCACCATGACAGCAAACGACGAAGAAAGGCCGAACCCGCCGGGGGAAGAAACGTGCTCTTGATCGGAGCTACCGACAATGCGGAAGCTTTCCTGAGGGCTATAAAGGAAAGGGATCGTACCTCATTTGAGGTGCTGGCAATCATTGACGAGAGAGGACGAAGAACAGGCCGATCTATCCGCGGAGTTCCAGTTATGGGGCCTTTGGAACGGCTTCCCCAGATTCTCTCCCGATTTGAGGCTCGGGGGCGCCGCCCAGAGGCGATAATCCTCACGCGATCACGTGATGATTATGAACGTCATGCCAGCATTGAAGCGCTGGTCGAAATTGCCGCAACTCAGAAGCTAGAAATCCTTCGGCTTCCAAATCTGCTCGATATGCAAAGCATCGATGCGAAGATCGAACTGCGGCCCATCAAGCTGGAAGACCTTCTGCAACGAGACCCCGTTCGACTGGACGTGCCCAAGATCCAGTCGATGATTCAGGGTAAGACCATTATGATTACAGGGGCCGGTGGCTCCATTGGATCTGAGTTGGCACGACAGATTGCTGACCTGGAGCCCGGAAGCCTAATTCTTCTCGATGCCAGCGAATTCGCGCTCTACACAATCAAGTCCGAGCTGTCTCAGAGATGGCAAAATATCGATATCCAAGCCGCTCTTTGCAACGTGCGGGAAAAAGAGGCAGTGCGCACGATCGTTGAACGCTTCAAACCTGATGTGCTGTTCCATGCTGCGGCACTGAAGCACGTGCCGATGGTTGAGGCTCAGCCGCTCGAAGGCATCTTCACCAATGCAATCGGAACACGAAATGTCGCCGATGCGGCGCTCAGTGCAAATGTATCCAGGATGATCATGGTGTCGACCGACAAGGCGGTAAATCCCGCCAATGTTATGGGGGCAACCAAGCGAATGGCGGAGATGTATTGCCAGGCGTTGGACCTCGACCCGGAGGTCATCGGCACGCGATTCATCACAGTTCGGTTCGGCAATGTCTTGGGGTCGGCCGGCTCGGTCGTCCCTCTTTTCGAACAGCAGATCAAGGCGGGTGGTCCTGTGACCGTCACTCATGCCGACATGGAACGCTTTTTCATGACGATCCCTGAGGCCTGTCTCCTCGTTCTCCAGGCGGCGGCATACACCCCCGCGCCACAGCATGAGCGAGGCCGGATTTTCGTGCTCGATATGGGGTCTCCCGTGAAAATCGTCGATTTGGCGCGAAATCTTATTCGGCTCTCGGGACGTCGACCGGACAAGGATATTCAGATTGTCTACACGGGGCTGCGGCCCGGAGAGAAACTCTACGAGGAGCTGTTCGACAGCAAAGAGACCTTGAGTGAGACAGGAGCCTCAGGCATCTTGGCGGCATCGTCGCGGTCGATCAAACGTGCTGTAATTGTGCGTATTTTTGATGAAATGCAATGCGTAGTCAGCGCCCGGGATCTGCAAGGCGCAGTGAAGCTCCTCAAATCGACTGTGCCGGAGTTCACTCCCGGCATGGAAGATCACCTGCTGATGAGCATAAAGCGTTCGGCTAAGTCATGAACTTCGCGACCGCGGCTTTGTGCGGCAGCCCGTCACCAGACCGAATTAACGAGAAGATGCGGGTGCTGGTCGTGAGTCAGCATTTTTGGCCTGAAACGTTCAGGATCAACGAGGTTGTCGAGTCGCTTCGCTCGTGTGGGTGCGACGTTGAGGTTTTGTCTGGTCAGCCGAACTATCCGCATGGCCAAATATTTGAAGGTTACCGAGCGCTTAGCTCAGGCACGCAAATTCATCCGTCCGGGTACCTGATACACCGGGTGCCTGTTGTGCCGCGAGGCAAAGGCGGGGGGCTACGGAGAGTGTGGAATTACCTCTCATTCGTCGTGTCGGGGAGCATCATCGGGCTATTTTTAACGCGATCCAAGCGATACGATATTGTCTTCGTGTATGCGAACTCCCCGATTCTGCAAGGATTGGTAGGGGCCGTTTTCAGACAGTTCAAATCTGCCGCTCATGTGATTTGGGTCCAGGATCTGTGGCCGGACAATTTGGAAGAAACAGGGTTTGTTCGCAACCAGCGAGTGCTGAGCGCTGTGGAGGCCCTCACTCGCTTCATTTACCAACGTTCCGACCTTCTTCTAGCCCAGTCACGCGGTTTCATCGCAAAGATACGCGCCGTTGCCGGCGATGCGGTGCCAATCGCATACCACCCCAATCCTGGCGATTTGAATCTGGCGGTAGATAGCAAATTCACGGGTTCGCCTCTGGATCTTACGCGCGGGTTCAATGTCGTGTTTGCTGGTAATCTCGGGTCAGCTCAGGCGCTGGAGACAGTTTTAGACGCGGCAGGCCGAATATCAGATCCTGAGATTAACATCGTGCTTGTTGGAAGTGGAAGCCGGTCTGAGTGGCTCAGGACCGAAATTGAGCGACTTCATCTCACCAATGTCCTGCTAGTAGGACGATTTCCGCCAGAGGCGATGCCGGCGGTATTTGCGCAGGCCTCTGCTCTCCTAGTCACGCTTAACCGGGCAAAGGGTTTAGGTTTGACGGTGCCGAGCAAGATCCCGACATACTTAGCAGCTGGGCGCCCCATCTTGGCGTGCCTTGATGGCGAGGCGGCCGATATCGTAAGCGAGGCCAAGGCGGGCCTAATTGTGCCAGCCGAAGACAGCATAGCCCTGGCAGAGGCAATCAT
>NZ_RZTF01000009.1:12551-45515 GCF_004023175.1 Mesorhizobium sp. M7A.F.Ca.MR.362.00.0.0 | reverse complement strand
GCAATCATACGATTGAAGGGCCTCCCAAGAAAAACGCGGGAGGCGATGGGTACCGCGGGGCGTGAGTATTTCAATCAGCATTTTGCGCCTGGTCCACTCGCTCTTGATTTAGTTGAACATTTCCGCCGGGCGTTAATGGAGCGACGATCATCACGGAGATAGCGAGAGATACCATGGCTAAACCGACGCACCCTAGAATCCTTGTCCTCGGTGCCTCGGGCATGCTGGGAAATGCAGTTTTCAGATTCTTTGCCAAAAGCGACGGCTACGTAGTTTTTGGCTCCGCCCGTTCAAATAATTTGCATCCTCCTTTCCCAGAAGGTCGGGCGACGCTGATCGACACAGGCGACGTCGAGAATTTTGATGGACTAAGCAAGATTTTCGTGGTGGCAAACCCGGATGTCGTCATAAATTGCATCGGGCTTGTCAAACAGATGTCTTCTGTGAATGACCCTCTCGCCGCTATTCCAATCAATGCAGTTTTGCCGCATCGACTGGCACGCCTCTGCGCAGTCGCAAGGGCTCGTCTCGTACATATCAGTACCGATTGTGTCTTTGACGGTGCGGACGGGAACTACAGCGAAAGTTCCCGGCCCAATGCTGATGATTTATACGGGCGGAGCAAGCTGCTGGGCGAAGTAGCTTGTGAGAACGCGATAACCCTTAGGACTTCGATAATCGGCCGCGAGTTGAACACTTCACACGGCTTGGTCGACTGGTTTTTGAGCCAACAGGCTGACGTTAAAGGGTTCACCCGAGCCATATTTTCCGGACTGCCTACCGTGGAACTCGCCAGGATCATTCGCGATTTCGTCCTGCCAAATATCAAGCTCACCGGCGTGTACCATGTGTCGTCAGATCCAATCAGCAAGTATGATCTCCTCAGAATCATTGCCGAGGTCTACGGCAAAAAGACCCAAATCGTTCCGGACGACCAGTTGGTGATTGACCGCTCATTAAATTCATCTCGTTTCCAGAACGCTACCGGCTACCGCCCTCCCGACTGGCCGGTTCTAATCCGATCCATGTATGACTTTGGCTAAAACATCCTCGAGCGAGACGTTAATGTTTTCCAACAAGACCCTTTTGATTACTGGGGGCACCGGCTCTTTTGGCAACGCTGTGCTGGCTCGATTCCTCAAAACGGACTTCGCAGAGATCCGTATCTTTAGCCGGGACGAAAAAAAGCAGGAGGATATGCGCCTGTCGTTGCCGGACGATCGCTTAAAATTTTATATTGGTGATGTCCGCGATTATCACGCTGTTGATGATGCAGTTCGCGGAGCCGACTACATCTTCCACGCTGCGGCGCTCAAGCAAGTGCCGTCTTGCGAATTTTACCCAATGGAGGCGATCAAAACGAATGTTCTCGGCGCTGAAAACGTGCTTCGCGCTGCGATCAGTCATCGCGTCCAGCGTTGCGTAGTGCTTAGCACCGACAAGGCCGTATACCCCGTTAACGCTATGGGCATGTCTAAGGCATTGATGGAAAAAGTTATGATTGCGAAATCGCGGGTTAGCGATTCTGTTCGCACCATCGTCTGCGCCACCCGCTACGGCAACGTGATGGCGTCCCGCGGCTCAGTGATTCCGCTTTTCTTGGACCAGTTGCTACGCGGAAAGCCTCTGACGGTAACCGACCCCAACATGACACGTTTCTTGATGTCGCTCGATGAATCAGTCGACCTAGTGCTTTATGCATTTGAGCACGCGCGGTCGGGGGACATATTTGTCCAGAAGGCACCCGCTTCAACAGTGGGGGTTCTAGCTGAGGCGCTGCGGGAACTTTTCCAACGCGATAATCCAGTGAAAATCATCGGGACCCGCCATGGGGAGAAACTTTTTGAATCGTTGGTGTCGCGCGAGGAGATGGTGCGTGCGGAAGACCTTGGCAATTATTACCGAATCCCGGCCGATTCTCGGGATCTGAACTACGACAAATATTTCGTTGAAGGCGAGCGAATGGTTTCAGAGTTGGAGGATTATACCTCTCACAACACAGCTCGCCTCGACGTCGCCCAGGTCAAGGGACTGCTCTCGCAACTCGACATTATTAAAGAGGCGCTACGTGCTTAAGGTCATGACCATTGTCGGGACGCGGCCAGAGATTATTCGGCTGTCCAGGGTCATTGAAAAGTTTGATGCCAATTTCGATCACGTGCTCGTACATAGTGGCCAGAACTATGATTATGAGCTGAATGAAGTCTTCTTTTCGCAGTTAGGCATTCGGCCGCCCGACGTCTTCCTCGAAGCTGCAGGTGCTTCTGCTGCGGAGACAATTGGGAAAGTCATCATCGCGGCTGATCAGGCGATCGAGAGTCATCGCCCCGACGCACTGCTGATTTTGGGTGACACGAATAGCTGTTTGGCGGCGATTGCGGCCAAACGGCGGAAGGTGCCCATCTTCCACATGGAGGCCGGAAATCGTTGCTTCGATTTCCGTGTTCCAGAGGAGATTAACCGCCGAATTGTGGACCATACCGCGGATGTCAATCTGACCTATAGCCAGATTGCTCGTGACTACCTACTGCGAGAAGGCCTCCCACCCGACCAGGTAATTGTTACCGGCAGTCCGATGCGGGAGGTGCTCGAGCACTACAGAAGCGGAATCGAAGCCTCGGCGGCGGTCAGCAATCTCGGCTTGACGGCAGAACGTTTCTTCGTAGTCAGTGCTCATCGCGAGGAAAATGTGGATTCGCCCGAGCGGCTAAGGAAGCTGCTTAATGTCCTCAATGGGATTGCCGAGCGATATCAGGAGCCAGTCATCGTTTCGACCCATCCTCGCACGAGAAAACGTTTGGACGCGCTTGGTGCCAGCTGCCATGAAAATGTCAGGTTTGAAAAACCGTTTGGGTTCTTCGACTATATTAGGCTCCAGTGTTCGGCTCGAGCCGTGCTTTCGGATAGCGGCACGATAACTGAGGAAAGCTCTATCCTGAACTTTCCCGCCCTCAATCTGCGCGAGGTACATGAGCGCCCCGAAGGCTTCGAAGAGACCTCAGTGATGATGGTTGGCCTGGACATAGAGCGCGTTTTTGACGGGCTTAAGATATTGGAGGCTCAGTCACGAGGCGCGATGCGGACCTTGCGTTTGCCGACTGACTATAGCTCCGACAATGTATCCGAAAAGGTGCTGCGGATCGTTCTAAGTTACACGGACTTCATCAACAGGCGGGTCTGGAGGAAACACGAACCTGGCGCCGTCTGACCGCAATCGTGCTTTCGCCTCCCCGCAGCTCTGAGCGAAAGCCGGCCGCCGCATTCCGGCTCGCCATCAGTCTAGTGCAAGGCAGGAACTCAGCCCAACTAAATCTGATACGGCAGATTCCTCACACTTTCGCGGTAACCGCCCGCCTACCCGTAGCCAGCCAATCAACCATGTACCAAACGGCACCGACGAAAAGCACCGACAGGACCAATTCGATCGCGTAAATGAACAAAGTCCACGGGAACCCCATTTGGACGAGTAAGTAGGCTAACGAGACACCTGTCACCGCCGCAGAGGCAACATTTTGTGTGACCCAGGCAGCCAACCATTCGATCGAATGGCCAGCTATTGTCAGAAAGAACATGAATACCGAGACGACGATTATCGACCCTGAAAGGCTGGCCACCCCAATGGGGCCTGGCAACGTGAGGAAGGTATAATATTGGACCTTTCCGTACCGGTCACCGGACATTTTTTGGTAGATCGCTTGGGCGCCAGCGGCTGGATCTTCTTTGATCACATGCAAGAACAAATCGCCTCCAAGATGGTCAAGATTTGCCGCGGCCGTCATCGTCCCTTCAAGTCCAACCCAGCGCATGACCGCGAGATTGCGCAGTTGACGGTAGAGACCGGCTAGGGCGAAACGATCACCTCTGACTGCCTCAACCTTGTCTATTATCGTCGCAGCCGGAGGCGCAGAGGAGTCGGGCGACGGTGCCAGAGTTTTTCCGATGCCTGTCGGCTGCTGTGGAACAACGCCTGACGGCTGCTGTGGAACGCCTTGTGTCTGTGCGGTGCTGATCGAGAAATCGAAAGTGCGTTCAAGGCTAACTACTGCAAGCGAGCCTGCAAAAACAAATCCGCTGAGACCCATGGCAACTGCGATCGCAACCCAACTCCTCACATCGCGACGTCGTAAGACAACGACCGCGAATGCGGCGAGAACATAGAGAAGCAACTGGATGCGGCTTCCCATCGAGAGCGATGCGAGCAGCCCAAGAAACACTGCTACGTAGATCAACACTGAATACGACCAGTCGCGTAGTTCGACCAGCCACAGGGCCAATGTTAGGCCTCCCAAAAGAGCCCCCCATGCGATCACGAAGGCCGCGACGGCATACAGGCGGGGGTTGATGTTAATGCCCAAGGGGAAACCAATCCGTATAATGTGAAATGAGTAATTGGCCCAATACAGCCCGATAGAAACGGCAATCAAACTTGCGAACGCGAGGACGACAAATTTCGACACGAAAGGAGGCGCTACCGCCTTCCGAATTTCTTTGAACGCGGGATAAAACGATGCGGCCATTCCAGCCGCGCACACCCCTGAAAAGCCACTAGCTGTGAAAGCAAGTGCCTGATCCCACTCAGTCGTGAATGTGCTGGTAGGCTCAATGAGCGCGATGCCAAATACGAAATTAGCGACCGCTTTTGCAATGAATCCTACAAAAAGGAATGACGACAGCAGAAACACGAAAAAGGAGGACGGACGCCAGAGCGGAATGAAGACGGCAGCACAGCCCGATGCATAGAACCAGAGGAGAATCAGTTTCGACTGGCCGGGATAGGTGGCTAGAAGGGCGAAGCCCATTGAGGCAACAAGCAGCGCAACTCCCAGGAGAATCGCGTTTCCAGGCACATTTGCTCGAGATGGCTGAAGCTTTGGAGATTGGCTCATATCAACCTTATACTTCAATGCTCGCGGAGACCAAATACCGACATGCGGCAAGCATGACCAAAACCCTCTGCGCCACGAATCGACGTTCTTCCCCATAATACACGCAGCCGGCGACGCAATTCGTTGTGTGAGAAGCAATCCCCATGATATAGCCCTGCGAATTGCGAATTGGCTTGTGCCTCGTCTCATAAATTGGCTCGATTCGCTGCCCTTTTCTTTTCGAAGTCAGCCCGGATGACCTACAAGCAATGTGACACCGGTCCGCGCGTGGTAGTGCTCGGGGGAACCGGGTTCGTTGGTGAGGCCCTAGCGCGGCTGCTGGCCAATCCGGCCTTCCCACCCAGCCGGTTCATTGTGCATCGTTCGGAACCAGAATGGCTCAATCAAGCCAGCGTGCATGTCAAAAAGGCCGATTTGGAAGATTCTGCCGAGATGTTGGCCGCCTTGAGCGGTTACGACGTGATGATCAACTTATTACGCCCCGACGGCACCGGTTGGTACCCTACTGTATTGCGGAGCTTGCAGTCGACATTTCGCGAAGCCGGTATTTCCCGCTGTATTCATGCTAGCAGCATTGACGTTTACGCAGGGGTACGCGACCGGCAAATCGACGAAGCCACATTGCCATGCGCGTTGTCGCCTTATGAGCAAGAGCATCTTATAGGTGAGGCAATTCTGACAGGCTCGTTCGCCGAGACGATTGTGTTGCGGCTGGGAGCTATTTTCGGATGCGGCGGGCGCAATCTCGTCACTTTGGCGGAGGAGATAAAACAAGCCCCGTCATGGAAGATTGCGCTCCGCCGTGCTCTTTACGGTGAAAGACGAATGCACCTGGTGAGTGTGGAGACTGTTGCACAGGCACTTGTCAAACTGGCGTTCGACCGGAAAATCCATGGCTCACAGATCGTCCTAGTTACCGATGATTCCGATCCGAATAACAATTTCGCGTTTGTCCAGGATCGCTTCGCCCTGGCATTCGGCCGAGAATTCCCGAAATTTGGACAAACCTCACCAAGATTCTTTCTTAGATTCTTGTTACGTCTGAGGGGGCTTCCGGCGCACGCTATTGACCGGCGCTTCTCTGCAAACAGGGCCACGGAATTAGGGCTAGTCTCTGGGGCGTTCACCAGCAGGCTGGACAATTACGCCAGTGATCTTGCTAGGGTGACTCGGAAGTCGGGCGCATGAATATCCTCCTGACTACAGTTTCACTCGATTCCCAAAAAGGAGGAGGCACAGCAGAGCGAACAAGGCGGCTTGCTACCCATCTGACGCAAAGAGGACATCGTTGCGAGATCGTCACTATGCAAGGCGGGGATCTCGTCAAGCAACTGCACGGTAGGAATATGCATGTTTATGTCACGGGTGCGATGCGTCTCCGCTTCTCGATTCCGACAATCAATCCTCTTAGGCTAATGCGCAGCGTTCGAAACGCAGATGTCATTCATATTCTCGGGTACTGGAACTTCCTGTCGGTCGCTACGGCGTTTCTCGCGCGATGGCTGGGGAAGCCTTATACTTTCAGCGCTGCGGGGGAGTTCGTCGGTCTAAATCACCCTAGGCCGATCCCGTATCTCTTCCACATCGCCTTTGGAAAGCGGATGGTTCGGAATGCAGCGACGCTGATTGCGGTCACCCCCCTGGAGCGCCGTCAGATACTGGAGCGGTTCAAATCGCCAGAAGACAATGTCATCGTGGTTCCAAACGGGGTTGAGGAACAACCTTTAGCAGCTGAAGAGATGGAGACTGGACCAAATGGGCCGTATGTCCTTTTCGTCGGCCGACTAGCCGAAGTGAAAGGCCCCGATCTTCTTGTAAGCGCGTTTGAGAAGATGAGTCAGGAATTTCCGGATATCGGGTTGGTAGTAGCAGGTCCAGACTTTGGCATGCGCCGATCGTTGGAATCCTTTGTTAATTCGCACCACCTTGCCGACCGGGTTGTCTTCACGGGGCATCTAGGCGAGAGCGCACGGAGCGAGGCATATAGACGCGCGCTTTTCCTGGTCGTGCCTTCCCGAGCTGAGGCGATGTCACTCGTGGCGCTGGAAGCTGGTATCGTTGGCACGCCTGTTCTTCTCACTGACCAGTGTGGGTTTGATGAAGTCGAGACGGTGGGTGGTGGATACGTCGTACCGGCAACTGTTGAGGGCTTGTATGCAGGGCTTCACTCTATGCTGACCGAGCGTGGGGATCTACCGTCGAAGGGACGAGCGCTTAGATCTTACATAGTGGAGACTTTTGCTTGGCCTTCGATTGTAGACAAGCTGATTTCTCGCTTTGAAGAATTAATCGCAAAAAGGGAGGCTCCCGCAAACGTCGTCGTAGATACGCCACAAAATCAACCGGCGATCGAGGCCCTGTCGACGACGATCAAGCGCACCGGAGAGGACCGTTGATAAGAGGTCCCCAAGTGTCGCTCGTGGTCCCAGCATATAATGCGAAAGACTACATCGCGGAAACAATCGAAAGCCTCTTGGCCCAAGACTATCCAAATATGGATATCATAGTTGTAGATGACGGTTCAACTGACGGCACAAGCGATCTCGTGTCGAATTATGGTCCTAAAATCAAATTGCACCGTCAAGTGAACGCTGGCCAGAGTGCGGCCATGACCACAGGATGGGCAATGAGCACTGGAGACATCCTCGGCTATCTAAGCGCAGACGATCGTCTGCGCCCAACAGCTGTTCGGCGCTGCGTGGAGGAATTGTCGGCTCGCACTGATGTAGTTTTGGTTTACCCCGACTTCGACATTATCGACGAGCATTCAACTCTCAGGTCGACCTTACAGCCGCCGGAATTTTCGCGTCGTGCTCTCTACGCACACCTGCACTGCCTGCCGGGCCCTGGGGCCTTTTTTCGACGTGAGGCTTATGAACGAGCTGGTTACTGGCGAGAGGACCTTCGGCAGATTCCTGACCTCGACTTTTTCCTGCGCTTGGCATTGGAAGGTAATTTTTACCATGTGCCAGAGGTTCTCGCGGAATTTCGTATGCACAGCGCGTCGACCACCTACCGAGCTGTGCCATTTGAACGTGGAGAAGAACCGCAGCGCATGATTGAGACGTTCTTCCGACGGAAGGATCTTCCCGATGAACTGCGCAAATGGGAGCGTGAGACTAGGGCAAACGCTAATTTACTGTCGGCTGCGATCCATGGGCGTTCGGGACGCGTAGCTGTTGCCGTTCAACGATTATTGGGAGCAGCCAGGCACCCGCGGACACTGCTATCTCGCAAAGCCGTAAGCCACGCTCTCCTGATAGCCCGGTGCGCGTTTGCCCCAGTGCGTATTCGGGAACGACGGAATGCAGCCAACAGGGACTAGTTCCATGTCTCGGGACCGAGGGATAAAAGGGTGGCATCCTTTCCAAGGTGCTCGCATAGACCTGCTACTGCGAGGTTATGGTCACTGCGTTGGCTGAGGCCAGACACCGCAATCGCTCCAATCACGCCCACCTCTTTGACCCGGATTGGAAAAGCCCCGCCGGCTAGAACGAAATCCTGTGGATCCAGACCGTATCCGGGAGGGAAAGTGCGATCCTCACGTTGCTGCTGTAGGGCTAAGAGATAGCTGCTATTGTGAAAGAGCTTGACTACGTTAAGCTTGCGCCGCGCCCATTCACCATTCGACGCCGTTGATGTCGGAAGCGCGGCGTAGAATAATTGACGATCCCAGAGCCGAATGTCGATAACGATTCCGGCCCGTTCGCGCACTGCGATGGAACGAAGCGCGCAGCCTAGCTTAAAGGCCGCTGTTTCTTCAAAAGATTCGAAGACGAGCACGGATTCCTGTTGAGCGATTTTCGGGACATCACTCGCATCCCCCTCTGAAGCCAAACTGCGCGTCATCTCTCCCGTCTTATCCGTCATGTCGAACTGTCCGCGTGCTTTTGCAATGGTGCCAAGAAGTCGGAATACAAGCGGTTAATGGGTCTAGGCAGCGCGTAAGACGTGCAGCTCCGCGGCCTTATCGGCGAGTTCCTCACTAATAGCTTCCGCCGTTGCCCATAGAGGCACTGGGTTTCTGATTTGATGTGCAAAATATCCATTCAATCATCCTACGCCCTGTCAAATACTCGGGATGGTGCTAGACGTCTAGGATGAATGGGCCTTTGAACGGTGTAGCAATTATCTTCCAATGACTGATCATACATTTTTCGCGATTTTGTTTGTGGGGAGACAGGGGTCCAGCTATCTCCAGGCTTTGCTTGACTCTCACCCAGATGCAACGTGCGAAGGCGAGCTATTCTCACCGACGGCTCGCTTAATCGCCGACTTGGTCAGGCGGCGCACAATATCTTTCAGAAACTCCCGTCAGAAGGACGTGGCTAGCTATCTTGAGAAGATGCTCCACAACAAGGGTAGCAGGGTCACCGGTTTCAAAATGCCCTACCTGTCTCTGCTGGAGCATACTGACGCGGTTGAAGCATTCAAGAGATTCGGATACAAGATTGTCCGCTTGTCACGCGACAACCTGTTGGATCAATATATTTCGTACAGACTTGCGGCCTTAAATAATTCGTGGAGATCGGATTACGGGCCGACAAAAATAAATGATTTTTACGCAGATCCAACCGAAGTATTGACCGCTTTTGAGAAATGGACAAGCGACAACTCCGCTTTGCATAGAATAGCGAGTGAATTTCCCAATTTGCATGTAACATATGAACAGCTGGTCGACGGCTCTGGCGTATTGCGCTGCCTGGAATTTCTGAATTTGCGCGATGCACCTCTCGAAAGCCGTTTCAAAAGGCAGAGAACCGGCGCTCAATCTGAGATTATCTCGAACTACGCCGAACTGAAGGGTCACTTTATCCAGACCGAGTGGGCGCGCCATTTTCTGGACTAGCCCCGGTTCCAATTCACTGCAATTCGGCGCCCAATCATGCAGACGCCACAATTACTCCCAACTGTTCGTCCCTTTGTCCCCGGGATAGCCGAGCGCCTCCCAATGAGCGACCCCATGTCCGTTGATCTTCCGGTCGCTTCCGCGCCCTCGATATGGCGAGCTAGTGGCGCCGCTGCCGCCGGCCGCGTTGGCATATTGGCTGCGGGTCTTGCGAGCTCTTTGCTACTTCCTCTTGCCTTGCCTCCAGACAAAGTCGGCATCTATTTCATCGCTCAGATACTCACCTCAGGATTTGCGATCCTGGTTCAATTGGGCCTCACATTTACCGTGCCGGCGCTTGTCTCGGCCGCGACCGCGAAAGGAGACTTCGGACGAGCGCGGGATCTTATAGTTAGGATTCAGGGACTGGTTGTCTCTTTCGGTCTCATCACAGCGCTGGCATTCTGGCTTGCAGAACATTGGATAAGAAGCGGCGGAGGCAACGAATGGGGAGAAATTTTGCCAATAGTCGCCGTAGCCATTCCCTGCGCAGCTTTGGGGTCTGTCCAAGTCGAACTGCTTCGAGCGGTTCACTCGATTCGGAGTTCGGCTTTCCTCATGGCGTTCCCCAGTGCCATTGTGGCCCTCTTCCTCGCGTTTGCTCTCGTGACACACAGCAGCGTCACCCTTCATCAAGTACTGTTATGTAGTTTGGTCGGCTTCGCGATGGCAGCGGGTTTCGGCGCTTTTAGCATTTTTGTGATGTCGCGCCGCTGGACTGAGCCAGCAAACGTAGAGACAAACCTAAGAGCGATTATCCTTCGCACTCTGCCGAATCTCGCAACAACCCTGATGTTGTTCGGCCTATCTCAGATCGACATGGTTCTGCTGACTCTCTTCACTAGCTTCTCGGAAGTTGCGCAATATGGTGTCGCCTTAAGAATTTCGACGGTACTGATCATGCCGCTCAGCATCGCAAATTCCGCCTTTGCCCCTTCTGCGGTTCAGCATTGGACGCTGGGTGACCGCGCGGGACTTCAGCGATCTCTCAGGACATTGGTGTGTGTTTCGACGCTTCTGACCTGCCTAATGTATTTTGGGTTGGTGACTCTTGGCTATGCCGCTGTTCAGATTTGGAACCCACACTACGAAAGTTCTTTATGGATAGCACTGATCTTAGGCTGCGGCCAAGTTTGCCATGTTCTCGGCGGATCGTCGGGAGTTTTGTTGATGGTGTTAGGCGACGAAAAGTTTGCTTTTCGCATTACCTTGGGTACCGGCCTCGCAACCGTCGTATTGTGTACGGCTGGCGTTCTGATGGGGGGGCCGCTTTTACTCGCGTCGGCCGCGGCGTTTTGCAATGCGCTTCAGGTAAGTTTCTTCTCAGCGCGGGCCCGCAAGATATTCGATGTCGATCCAACAATCTTGTCGGTCATTAAAAACAAGTAGCGCGGAAGCTGACTAGTTCGGCTTGTCCTTGTGGGACTTGAACCTGTGAGCACCCGGGTCGCCCACCAGGCCACTGAGAGCCAAGAGGCCAAACAAGGCCATAATGCAACCCATCCCGGCAAACAACATTATCCAGTACATATAACACCACCCCCGCCATTAGATACCCCAAATAAGGCTGATCTGCAAGAGATTCCTAATGTAAGTAGTGGTTAGACGGTTCTCCGGCGACTGCGTTGCTCGCCGTGCCCAGCCTGTGGGTAAGGTGACACCCCTAGGCGTTGCATGACGGAGATACGAAGCCCCAGCTTCGCTTTAAGCGTTCCTTGTGAGATTGCGCTTTGCGCCTTTAGCCTTGATACCCTTTGGGGCTGGCTTCTTGGCCGGCGCTTTCTTGGCGGGATCCTTCGTGGCAGGCTTTAGCCCTAGCCCTATCGACTTTGCCAACTTCGATCGCTGGGCGGCATAGCTTGGCGCCACCATGGGGTAGTCGCGAGGCAAACCCCATTTCGTGCGGTACTGTTCGGGCGTCATTCCAAGCAAACCTAGATGGCGCTTCATCGACTTGAATTTGCGACCGTCTTCCAAACTTATGATGTAATCCGGAAATATCGACTTCTTCGGGTTCACGGCCGGCGTCAGCGTTGGTAGCTCCGCAACCGGCGTCGGGCCCAATTTCGAAAGCGCCGCGTTGACCGAAGAAATAAGATCCGGCAGCCCAGCCACTGTCACGGCGTTATTTTGGACAAACGCTGCGACAATATCGGCCGTCAGCTCAATCAGAGCTGTGTTTCGTTCAATTTCATCGGTCAATTGTTCGCTCCTGAATTGGGAGTGCGAACCTAATGTAAATTGTAGCTTTCCGCAATGTTGGCATGAGGTAGATCAATAAAACTGGCGCGCTAATCCTGCAGTAAGGGTGGTCAGAGCTCGTCATGCTGTGCTATCATTGCACGGCCGGAACAACTGCGAATCTCGGGCAGTCGCATCACCGCCTTGGTCAACCAGGGCTGACATCAACCCAGCTTCCCCTCGATCTCATCATTTTTGAGAAATTGTCGTCCCCAAGCGGGCGGCATCGACGGGAGCCGTGTTGCGAGTGATGCAAGATGCCTTCTCCCGTAAAGCCCGTCATCGATTTCAGCTACCTGTACTCCTTTCCGGACGGCGCGCAGCTCGACAACGACCTGGCTGAATTAGTCCGAGCAGCCGACGAGACGATCGACGCGCTGGCCGACGTGCGGCGCTCCGACGGGGCGCTGGTCAACGGTGTCGTCACGCCTGACGCGCTGGCGCCGGCCACGCGGGCGCTGATCACCGGCGAAGGCGCGACCGGCCCCACGGGGCCATCTGGACCGGCTGGCATCGGCGCGACCGGGCCGAGCGGCGCATTGGGCGCCAGGGGGCCTAGCGGGGCCACGGGCGCAAACGGGTCGAATGGTGCCGTGGGCGCGACGGGGCCGACCGGTCCGACCGGGGTTACCGGCGGCGTCGGTGCGACCGGATCGACTGGCGTGACGGGGCTCACGGGCGCGACAGGCCCGACAGGCCCGACCGGTTTGACGGGCGCCACGGGGCCGACCGGGGTCGTCGGCGCTACCGGCCCGGGCGGAGCCACGGGTCCGGATACAGTCGGAACCACGCTGACAACGCGCGGCGACATCATCTTCCGAAATGCGACCGTGCCGGCCCGTTTGGCCGCCTCGACCGCCGGGTATCTGCTTCAGACCAATGGCCCTGGGACCGATCCGACCTATGCCGGGTTTTTGCAAGCCGGCACCGGTGCCGTCACGCGCACCTGGCAGGCCAAAGCCCGCGACATGATCTCGCCGAAAGACTTCGGCGTCGTGGGCGACGGCGTAGTCAATGACGCGGCGGCATTTCAATTGTGCGTAACGGCGGCGGCAGGAGCCGACATCTTCATCGGCGGCCTGACGATCCGCATCCCGACCGGCAACGAAATCATGCTACCGACAACCGGCTTGGTTCTCCGTGGGCGCGGGAAGATCGTCTATGAAGCTACAGGCAGCCTGTTCAAGGCCGGAACCTTTACGACTACGACGTATGCTTTCGTCGCTACCGCTGGGCAGACCGTTTTCACTGCTGCCGATGCCTACACGGGCGCTTATGTCGAGGTTTATCAGCAAGGTGTTCTTCGCGCTAACTTCAACCAGAACATTACGCACGACGCGGCCAACATCACGGCGACGTTCCTGAGTGGTGGCGCGGCGCTCAACGACGCTGTTCAGATCAAGGTGACGCGCGCAACCGCGTCCGGCTTGGCCGCGTATTCGCAAATCATTCAGGGCTCCGGTGTCGAGATTCAGACGACGCAGGCGGGTCTCGGCCGGGCGTTCCAACTTGCATGGCCTGACACCGGCTTCGCTCCTGGCCGGCAGCATCCGATGTTTGTTATGGAGGCCGGGTCTGTTATCAAGGGCGACACCGGAAGCCACGGTTTCCAGAATGCGATTTGGCTGCATGGGGCCTATCAGGGCAAGTTCTATGGCGAGATATACGGCCTCGGCGCGAACCTGATTGGTGCGACTTCGACCAATGACATGACGTGCGCCTATGGCGTGTACTTCACAGGCGAGTGGACCACTTCGGATTTCCGCTTCACTGGCGGCATGGTCATGAGCTATTGGGCCGCTGTCGGAAGCATGTTCAGCACGCTTGAAGGTGTCGTCTTCGATAGCTGGACATTCCTGAATTGCGGGCACTGCGCCTATCTGCTGGCGCGGTCGACCGATCAGGGCTTGTTGTTGTCGCTGGTGAATTGCCACGCCAACAATCACGTGAGCATCGCAGTATGCGACAAGTTCAGCCAGTTGTTCTTTTCCAACAACGATCTTTTCCAAAACCCGTCGTCGCCTGCCCCCTTTTTCCGCTACATCACGTCTACCGGGGCGTCGGAAGTCTACCTAAATGACAACACCTTCCGGTCGTTCGTGAACGGCGCGAATACCGGTGTACTTTGTCTACTCTGGCGTCGGCCTGCGTGCCGCTGGCAAAGAGATCATTGCGGCAAACTCGACTTCCGTCTGCGTGCCCTGGGTCATTCAGACCGGCGCGGCTGATTGCGTCATCGGGCCGAACACCTATCAGTTTGTTGATCGCGCCGTGGACGTGCAGGCCGGCTCCGAAAGGATCGGCATCATTACTGTCGGCGACGTGTTCATGAACCCTTCCGGCACGGCAAGCACGCGCTATAACATGGCTGGCAACAATTGGTGGATGGACGAGAAGTGGCTCGTCGTTCAG
Source organism: Mesorhizobium sp. M7A.F.Ca.MR.362.00.0.0 (assembly GCF_004023175.1). Taxonomy (NCBI): domain Bacteria; kingdom Pseudomonadati; phylum Pseudomonadota; class Alphaproteobacteria; order Hyphomicrobiales; family Phyllobacteriaceae; genus Mesorhizobium; species Mesorhizobium sp. M7A.F.Ca.MR.362.00.0.0. Next base: position 31,088 of record NZ_RZTF01000009.1, on the reverse strand, counting down.
AACGCCGCTGTGCAGTCTATTCCGAACAACACCGAAACGGCGTTTGCCTACACCGAAGTTCGAGACCCGGAAAGCATTTACACATCGGGCATGATTGCCGCTCCGATATGGGCGACGCGGGTGCGGATCAGGGCGACCTTGAAGTGGACAGCGAATGCGTCCGGCACGCGCTTCGTTCGCATCATCAGGGCAGGTGTGACTGTCATGTACGAGGAGACGGCGGCTATCAGCGCGTTCGATAGTACCGCGATGCACATAATCGACATCGACTTTTCGGCGACGAGCGGGCAGACGATTGATTTCAGGCTGCTGCAAACGTCAGGCGGCGCGCTCGACCTCGCGGTGTCGCAGCTTTATGCAAAATTCACCTAAGCGACCGAGTGACGCGAGCCAGCCAGACTGCTCTTTGCAACGGTTTCGCCTTTTTCCAGGTAGACGTATCCTGGCCCGAAACCGCTTGAGGGTGCTTGCCGCTCTACAGGCCATACAGCGGGGCTTCGACCATCTTCAGCCCGGACACGGAAAGCATCCGTTGCAGCGCGGGTTCAGTATAGGCGACAGCATGGGGCGGCTTCTCGATTTCGTGAACGTAACCGCCATCAGCGATGTTGTGGGTTCGTCTGCGGCGGTATTCTGACCTCTCCCGGCGTGATGATTTTTTCCATGATGTGGCGGCTATTGTAGTGGATCAGCAGCATGCCCGGCCGGCGCCGGATGGCCGCCTGCCAAGCCGCCTGGCTGACCATCGCGTCGGGTGATCGGCATATCGTTTCGAGATGCGGACAGGAACTGCCAACCCCTACTCCACGATCTTCCAATATGAGTCCTTGCGGATTACCTTTCCGTCGCGAAATGTGTAGAAGTCGCAACCTTGAACTTCCTTTTTTACGCCCTCGCGGGTGGTGCCGGTGAGGGTCCATTTCGACATGCCGGTGTTGGCAGCCTCGTCCACAAAGTGCTGCCCATTGCCGTAATGCACATCGGGCAAACCCTCAAATCGCGCGGCAAGCGCGTCTCGTACGCTGCGCTTACCCTCGCAGCGCGTTCCCCAAGGCTCGGCCCCCCTTGGCATCTCCAGAACGCAGTCGTCGGCAAAGAACGCCATAATGCGATCGAGATCGTGCGCGTTGAAGGCCTCGCATAGCTCCGTCAATGTGGCTCGAATGTCCATTCGCGAACGCCTCCTCGAATTCGAGTAGGTCACTGGCGGCGCATCCGGTCAAGTGGTCCAGCGAGACCCCCTGCCTCATCACGATGGAGCGCGGCCTCCGCCACTCACCCCTTCTTGGCGAACGCCCAGACCATCAGCGGGTATTCCTCGTCGTTGCTGAGATCGCGCCACAGGCCGTAGGCGCGAACGGGGCCGCCGATATGGGCCCTGGCGCAGGCCTTGTTGCCCCAGCCATGGACTTTGACGTTGGCTTCCGCGAAGCCGCCCTCAACCATCAGCTGCTTGAGGCCGGCAGGTGTCCATCTATTGTAGTCGTGCGGCCTAGCGTGGACGCGAAACAGGAAGGGTGTTGCCACCATCGCCCAGCCGCCGGACCGGGTCATAGCGTGGATATTTTCCACCGCCGCCTGCGGCCGCTGCACATGTTCCAGCACCTGGTCGGCGATGACGATGGAATATTGTTCGTCGGTGCGGTCCTTGCAGATGTCGAAGGCTGGGAAATCGACCGACCTGTAGTTGGGGCACATCGCCCGCCAATAGCGGTTCCAGCCGGGCGAGATTTCGATCACGTCGGAGGCCTTGCGGTTGCCGGCTTCGAGAAAGAGTGTGAATGCCTCGATCTGGCGGATGCGCAACCAGTTGCGGGAATCATAACCGATGAGCCGCTTCACGGCGCGTTTGCTTTGGCTTTTCAGGGCGGCAAGGCTTGTCGTCACATCGACCTCCTCCAAAACCCACCGCGAGGAACAGCCTAGCCCAGGCAAGTGGGCAAAAGATGACATCAGTGTGCGCCGCTCCCCTGAGCGGCGCTGACTGAGTTAAGACGCTGGGGTCCAACGATACCTGCTTAGTAATCGCCGTTGTAATACCGGTCGTCGCAGGGGGCAGTGTAGATGCGGCCGCGGCGGTCCTGATAGCGGCACATCTGTTCGCCGCGACGCTGCGGCGTGGTGGAGCTGCCGACAACCGCGCCCAGCAGGGCGCCGGCGCCGGCGCCGATGAGCGTGCTTTCGGTGTTTCCGCCGATGGCCTGGCCAACAAGTGCGCCGCCGGCGCCGCCGATCAGCGCGCCTGTGCCGGCCCGCTGCTGGCCTTCGGTCTGTGCGCAGCCTGCCAGCGCTGCGGTCATTAGCACTGCGGCTATCGCTTTGTGAAAAGTCATGGAGGTCTCCCTTAAAAGTCTGAAATCCCTATCGATCGTCCCGTGCGGTCGCATTGCGGCGGAACGGGGGCACGCGCTCTCACGAAGTGAGTCAGCGTTTACCGACAGTTGAAAGGGTCTAACCAGAAAAGCCGGGCATTCGACATAAACTCGAGAGGTATTTTGCACCAAACCTCAGGCCGATGATCGTTAGCATGTCCGATCGGCAGGAGCGCAAGTGATGGACGAGGTAACGACCACAAAAGCTCCTTCAGGTAGGCGCGTAGTGCGTGCGGCCCAATATCTGCGCATGTCGACGGACAACCAGACCTATTCGATCGACAACCAGAGGGATGCCATACGCGACTACGCGGATATCATGGGCTACGAAATCGTCGCCACCTACAAGGACGCTGGTCGAAGCGGTCTCAACCTCGGAGGCCGTCCCGGCCTTCAGAAGTTGCTAGCGGATGTCGAGAGCGGGAGAGCCGGTTTCGAAACGGTCGTGGTGTACGATGTCAGCCGCTGGGGGCGGTTCCAGAACATTAATGAGAGCGCCGCTTATGAGTACCGATGCCAGATGGCTGGCGTGCGAATCGAATTTTGTGCAGAGCAGTTCACCAACGATGGCAGCATCGGATCAGACGTACTGAAGGCGATAAAGCGCAGCATGGCGGCCGAGCATAGTCGCATGCTATCGCAAAAGGTGTTCATCGGTCAGGCAAGGTTGATACGGATGGGATTCCGCCAGGGTAGTAAGCCGGGCCTCGGCTTAAGACGCCTGCTGGTCGACGATTTGGGACGCCCCAAATTCATCCTTTCAAATCGCGAACAAAAGAGCATGCACACCGACCGAGTAATCGTAGTGCCTGGGCCGCCAGACGAGATCGCAACAGTACAATGGATTTTCAGCCACTTCGTTAAAACGCACCAGACAGAGCTTGAAATCGCAAGGCTGTTGAACAAACGCGGCGTGATGACTGACCTTGGGCGCCGATGGAAGCGGGAAAGCGTACGCAGCGTCCTGACCAATGAAACGTACATTGGCAACAGTGTCTGGAATCGGCGCTCCACCAAGCTCAAAAGCAAGGCGGTGAACAATCCCCCCGAACAGTGGGTGCGGACGGAAGGTGCATTTGAGCCGATTGTTGACCGCAAGCTATTCAAGCGGGCGCAACTCATCCACAAAACACTCTATTTGCGTATGAACAACGACGAGATGCTGGCAGCGCTGAAGAATGTCCTCGCGCGCCGTGGCGCCTTATCGACCGCGATTATTGACGCTGCACCCGAGTGCCCCGCAGCTAGCCTCTATTTCCATCGCTTCGGAAGCCTTCTGAAACTCTACGAATTCATTGGATACCAGATGCCTCGGAACTGCCAGATCATCGCCGCGAAAAAGCGGCTGAAGACGGTGCGTTTGAAGGCAATAGATGACCTATTGGTGGCAATCGGGAGGACTAGCGGACAGGCAACTTATGACCTGAGAAACGGCATTCTCCGGATCAACGATGAGTTCACTGTTGCTATCGAAATCGCACGTTGCGGCGCTTCCGTATTCGGATATCCCGTCTGGTCTCTGAATATCAAGCACCAGTCACAACCCGACATTTTCGTCCTGATCAGGATGAGTCCGGGTGACCTTGTCATCCGGGACTATCTGATTGCCCCTGTACGTGAAATCGTCGGCATATCGGAGCTGCGCGCTAACAATGGCGCACAACTGGACACCTACCTTTTTCCCACGCTCAGCCCGCTTATCACGCTGGCGGAGCGAACAGGTGCAGAGAACGTAGTGTGAGTCCGAAGCACCCTATGACCAGCGAGGCCGCTTACAATGCTTTGCAAAACAGCGACCAGAGACACGCCCGTAGTATTGCTGCCGATCAACCAGGGTCAAGGGAGAAGCTATTCGCTCCCAAGCTCATAGCAACCTATGAAGCGGAGTGCGCACGCAAGCGCAATTTCATAAGAGAAACTGTGGAAACAGAACAGCGCTTGAGTAGCCTGGTCGAAGCGCTTCGTCTGATAATGAGTGACAAAAGGTTTCACTCATTGCTGGTGTCCGAGGGGCTTGCCACCATACCAAAACTCTTGGCCGAGAGGTTGCAAGGCGTGAAATACGAACCGGGTGCAGCAGCGCATGCCAGCAAGCCCTTTCCCGGCAAGAATGCAGGCCGTCATTCTGTCAGCGGGATTTGCCCGGACGTCCTCGATTTCCTCCAAGACTACCCTGTGAAGGTGAAAATCTTCGGCTTGCTGCGGCATGTGATTCCCGCCAGGCAATTGGAAATTGCCCGACTGATGGTTGCTATGGAGCGGGTCACGTTCACGTACGCAAAGATCCTTGTCGCTTTTACGCCGCGCCCGCTGCTGGCCGAGGGTTTCGATCCGGCGATGATTGCCAACGTGTCTGAAGACCAACTGGGCGCGATGACGCCTGAACTTGGCGAGCTAAGCAGTGCGTTTTTGAGCGCCGTGGAGCGACGTGGCTCCGTGAGCCTAGAACTGCTGGCAGCCGGCCGCTTTTTTGACCGGCTGATGGATAATTCAAGGGTCGTGCGATATCTGGCCCACACTTTTCCCGGCAATTTTGAAGAGTTTCACGAGTTGTCGTGTGGCCATGCATTTTAATAATTCCTCTAGTTTCGCGGCAGGCTGTGGACCTCGAGCCGAACCGGCCCGCCGCGATCGCAACTCGTGCAGAAAAGCGCCCGCTCGACGAGCGGAACAAGGCATCCCCACCGTATCGCCTGGTCAGCCCTTCCGGCTTTATCGTCGCGTGATGCGAGCATTTTGTGCAATAGGCCCGCAGCGAGTGCCATGAGCGCAAGTCACCAAGTGCGACATCCAGCCCGGCATGAATGCTGCCGTCGATAATCGTCTGGGGCGGGATCTTGACCTCACCCGGCGTAATGATCTTCTCCATGACGTGTCGGCTGTTGTAGTGGATCAGCAACATTCCTGGGCGGCGACGGATCGCGGCCTGCCAAGCCGCCTGGCTGACCATGGCATCTGGTGATCGGGATATTGTTTCGAGGTGGGTCTTCTCCTCTCTATCCCAAACCTCGATCCGGAAATTGTCCCCAGCCGTGTCCGCCATTTATGGACGTGCCTTGTGCCAGCCGCGGGAATAGCCGCTCGACACCGCCGCGCGAGACAGAGCGAGTTCCCGCTCGAGCTCGCTGTTCCTGGCAAGGATGTTCAGTAAAGCGACCACGACATCGCCGCCGGCAGCAGCTATGGCCTGTTGTGCCAGCATCTCCAATTCAGACATAGCTTCGCCGGCCGGCGCATTTTGGCGCTTTCCCATAGCCCTTTTTCCTGCAACGACCATTCAGGAATAAGGAACATATTCCTGTCAGGTCAAGGGGGATTGACTCAATCGTTCTCATTTTGTTCACTGGCGGTAGTAGCCACAGGAGGCGAACAATGCAGCTTCGCTTGGAGATCAAAGGCGCTTCGCCGGAGGAGCAGGAGCGCGGCGTCGAGGCGGCTAAGGCCGTGTTCACTGCGGCTGGCATTTCGGCCCAGCAAGCCGCAGATGGAATGTTTGCCTTGGAAGGCTGGGACGACGCCAGCTTTGCTGCCGATGAAGAGCCCACAGCGGAAGAGGACGACGCCGCAAGTGTTTGGATGGCGGCCAACAAGGCCGCTATAGCTGCATGTTGCGCCAATTGGCCTCCTGATGCCGTGCCGGACAATTATCTCCTGCTTGAACTGGTCGATTGAACATGTGCGGCCGCTTCACCCGATACCTCACTTGGTCCGAGATCCACCGGCTCTATCGGCTGACGGCGCCGGCGGAGATCGGTCGCAATGACGCACCTCGCTATAACATCGCGCCGACCGAGGAAGTCCCTTTCGTCACCGCAGGCGAAGACGGCAATCACAAGCTACGCGAGGGCCGTTGGTGGCTCGTACCGTTCTGGGCGAAAGAGATGCCTAAGGCGGCAATGTTCAACGCCAGGATCGAAGGCGTCGATACGGCCCCGGCCTTCCGTGACGCATTCAAGTCGAAGCGTTGCCTGATCCCCGCCGATGGATTCTACGAATGGACCATCTCGCCGGCCGACGGCAAAAAGGACCCTTGGCACATCTATCTGCCCGGCCACGCGCCGTTCTCATTCGCAGGGCTGTGGGCCTACAACTCCAACCTCGACATCACCAGTTGCACCATCATCACCGAGCCCGCCGGCGAGCCGATGAAAAACCTGCACGATCGGCAGCCGGTCATCCTCGACCAAGCCTACTATGATGCGTGGCTGGATCCGGGGACGCCCAAGGAGGACTTGAAGGATATCCTCAGCCACGACATCGACGGACAACTGCAGTTCAATCGCGTTGGCCGCGACGTCAACTCGACCCTCATTAACAAGCAGCCCAACGACCATCCCGCCTTAGTCGGGCCGATCAATCCGCTATGAGCGACGAACCCGCCAGACTTGCCGATGGCATGATAGCCGCACCGCGCGAACGCCAGCGGATTGAGAACCACACGTGCGAGCACGTTGGATGCGGCCACCGCGCGCCGTTCGGCTTCGCACGACCGAAGGGGCCGTCACATTGGTTCTGTCGCGGGCATCGCGCCGACGGCGATCAATATCTCTTGGGAGGAAGGCACCAATGACCCGCTCGACCTTCGCCGATGAATTGCAGCAGGCGTCCGAGTGCATCGCAGACGTTTCGCGCGCCGATCTTCAAATCCTGCTTCGGCGGGCTGCATTGATGCTCCGGAACGTCGCCGGCTTCCCGCTAGAGCCAGCCACGGAGGACGCACTGAACTCCATCGCCGCCGAAATGAACATTGCCCGGTCGGAGCTCATTCAGATCGTCTTGCGTGAGTGGCTGGGAACGAATGCCTATCTGCCAGTCCGGGTGATCGACGAAGAAAGCGAGACGGACGGAAGCGCCTAGGCTCGTACTTCCCCTCGAATCGGCGACGTCTTCAGGCGCGGCGGACCTGATTGTCCGCTTGGCCGGCGCCGCACAGTCCCAACAGCTCCCACCTGGCGCGCCGGCCATTTTATCCCAGCAAGGGCTACCCGGCGGTAGGCGGTCTAACCGGTCCCGTGGTGTTCCACCGGATGAACGGCACTTCCTTCCCTGTGACTTCTCGCACGGCGTTCAGCAGGGCCTCATGTAGGACGCGCGTCTGTCTGTAGTGATCGCAATGCGGCGAGATGAACGGCTTGACGATGCTTAGGTGCAGCGCTTCTGCTGCCACCAGGAAGCGCTCGATTTCAGCCTGAGAAAACTGCTTTGACGGTTTTGACCTAGCCATTGCGACACCTTTTGAGAGTCGCCCCACCCGAGGACATTAGTCCTATTTCTCCCGCCGCGTGTAAAGCGCGATCCGCGCCTGAAACCCCTTACGCTAGGGAAGACCGGAATGTGAACAAGCCAAGAACCGGTCAAACCGTTGGGTTGCTGTGGCCCCGACGCATCGCCTTCGAACACGCTCTCAACCTCGTTACTGATTTCCTCGGCGCCGATACCGGCCTTCTCCGCCGCTGTCATCAATTGGTCTGCCAAGTCGCTCGCAGCGACCGGATCTCCGCGCGCCAGAATGGGCAGTTGCTCGGCCAGCCAATTGTCGAGAAACTTCAGGCCACGAACGCTCATTCGGGGCGCTCGACGTCGGCTTCATCCACCTCGGTTTCCATCCCGTCGCTAACAGCTTTGCTCTTGCTTATCCCCGTTAGAAGCACACCGTCATAGCCTTGAAGCCACGCTTCGGCGTGTTCCTCCCAATAAGGTGGCACTATGCGCTCCGTCCTTAGTGCCTGGGCACCATACATCCAGGCATAGCCGACGCGCTCCTGATCTTTCTTGGGGACCGCCATTATTCCTCCTCCCGGTAATCCAGCAGCTTGGCGTGACGAAGCTGCTCCTCACCTTTCAGGAACTTCACCCGCCCGACAAGACCCGGCTTCAGCCATTCCGCCTTGTCCTTCTTCAAGCCCTTCGGAACCGGGCCGCCGACCTTGCCCTGTACGCGGTCCCACAGGCGCTTGCGTTTGTCGAATTTGAAATTGACGTTGGCGGTGCCGAGATAGCGGCCGTTTTCAGCCATCAGAACCCTCGCCGCCTGACCGGGGTCGCGCTGGACGCCGATGATGTCCATCTCCTTTTCATCGTAGCACTTGATTTTGCGCCAGTTCATCGTCGGGCCGCTGCGATAGAGACTGTCCCTGCGCTTCGAGACGATGCCTTCTTGTCCAGTCTGGTCGGCAAGGTAGTAAACCGCGTCGCCGGTGCCGGGCATGGCCTCGCTGAACTGTATCCGGCCGCCGGCTTCAATCGTGCCCTCTAGGATGTCACGCCGGTCCTCCAGCGGCATGTTGCGGAGGTCGTGGCCATTCATGTGGAGCAGGTCGAATGCTACAAGATAGTATTCCTGCGAAGGATCGCGGCTGCTGACGGCCGATTGCAGCGCATGGAAAGCGGAGCGTCCAGCCTCATCAACCACGATGGCTTCACCCTCAATGATGAAGTCGTCGGCTTCAATCGCGGCGGCCTGGTCGGCAAGAACCTTGTACCGTGCAGTCCAGTCGCACCCTCTCCTGGTCAGCAGGCGAATGCCGTCTTCATCCTTGATGATCTGCGTTCGGTACCCGTCGAACTTGATTTCGTGAATCCACTCCTCACCCTCGGGCGGGGTGTCGACCAACTCCGGCTGCATCGGCGGGATGAACTTCAAACGCATGCACGGAACTCACATTGCGATTCAAGGCTCACGGCTCCGATCGGTTCCGGATCGTTTTAGCTAAGTTGAATGTTTCAGTCATTACCGCGATCAAACGAAGGGTGGATGTTCGCGAATAGGTACGTGGAACCCGGCGCCACTTTCGCTGTTCTTCTCTCAGGAGGAACAATCATGCCAGACGACAAAAGCAAGCGTGATTTTCGCGACCGCGACCGAGTGTCGGGCGACGAAGAATATGAGGTCGGCTATTTCGCCAGCAAGTTCCAGCTTACCATCCCTGAAGTGCGGGAACTTATCAGGAAGCACGGGAACGACCGTGAGACGCTGGAGCGTGAGGCAAAGGCACTGGGCAGCCGATGACGACGCTATCCGACCTTGGAACGGCAAGCAGCACTGCAAAACGGATCGGCGCCGCCCGACGGAACATTTTAGCCGTCCGGCATGTTTCGGTGCATGCCGACGATTGACACAGAAGAGTGCAGAGCGGCGCTAACCCTAATCCGGCGGACGATCGAGGATCATTGTCCGCCTGGCGTACTTCCTAGTGAGGAAGCGGTAAACGGTCTCTATGGGCCGGAGCTCATGCATGAAGCCGCCGCCTTGGCCACCGCCATTGTCAAGACCGTCGACAAGTTGACATTGAGTTCGGTGAGAATCCCGCCCGCGCCCAGCATTAAAGCTTAGCTGTGGATAGTAACGGCATCTTCACCATGGCGAATGATGGCCATTGCGGGCGCGGGGGACAGGCGTAGCGTCGATTTTGTCGGCCCACCTCCGACACATTTCCAAGCGTACCAGACTGGGCGATCGGCGACCCACCGCCCCCTTAACCCGTGTTGCCGATCGCCCGCTTTCGCGGGAAGCGAAGTTCATGAAATGGTTGGAACATATGGCGGCAGGAATGGCCGCCAGGCAATTCTTAATAGTGCAGCCGAGGGAAACGCGATACGAGAGCATTACCTATCGAAGTCGCATGGAAGCGGCGCTAGAAACGGCAATGCCCGGCTATATCTTCACGGTCACGATAGAGCATCCGCAGCTCCATAACGATACAGCGTTGCGGCACCCAAAGTATATCATGAATTGCTGATGTATGAGAACGGCCGCCAGACAAGCCGAGAACCAATTAGCACAGACCGGACCTTTGGATATCACATCCAAGCCTTTGGTCCTGCTGGAAGACCCGCCGTGCTGGCCTTGCACGACGGGCTTATATTGTGCGGCTACATCCTAGGAATCGACCGCGATGTATCAACCTGGGACAGAGCCCGAAGTTCCAAAGACAGCGCTCAGCAGCCTTCCGTGGTCTTTTTCATCTGGCCAGGAGCAGCCGAGTTAGCATCGGTATCCTGTTGACCTGGCGCGGCCTGCTTGGCGCTGCCAGTCTGCTGACCCGGAGCGCAGTCCTTGGCGGAGTTTGAGTTCGTTCCGCTCGTGGTGGTCGAATCCGTGCCCTGGTCGGTCGTAGTGCTCGGCATGGTCTTGGTTGTCGTCGTGGATGACCCGCCAGTGCCGGTGGTGTTGCTCGATTGGGCAAAGGCGAGCCCAGTTGACAGTGCCACAATGGCGGACGCGAAGAGTAGCTGTTTCATGATCAACTCCATGTTTGAATCTCCCTGGGCACACCTAACTTCGCATGAAGCGGCGGTTCCAACGAATGGGGTCCGAGAATCGCCCAGCACATGACGCAAAAAGCCCGCCGGCCGGAACCAGCGGGCAGTTCTCATGGGGGAAAGCACCGGGAGCAGTGCGACGACCAAAGTTCGACAGGGCAGTTTTGTTCCATCGTCAGTGAACTGGCTTCGACCTTTCCGACACCGATGCACTGACCGAGATCCTGGCAGAGCTGGCCCGTTCTGGTGCTGGCTCCTGTCTCGATCTGAGATGCAAGGTCTGCGATGCCAAGGGCGACGAAATCCAGCAATTCAGGGTAGCATTACGGGTTCCTGAGAACCGGGACGTGATGCTTCACCGGCCTGCCATTGAAAAACCCGCCACTGAGGGAGCAGTAACGGGCCTTCCCGGTGTTATCCTCGGCCAGGGAAATCGAGAGCGATCCAAACTTCCTTTTCGGAGGTTGCAGTGGGTCCGCCCCTACTGGCGGGCAGAGGCGGACCCGGCCAAGGCTTGGGGCCTCGGCCCGGCAGCGGGGGACGCTGCCGCCGTTTCCAACCTGCCTCGACATGTCAGGTTCCACTAATGCACTAAAAAGCCCGCCACCTTTCAGCAGCGGGCTTCCAATCTGCAATTCTCTTGATAATCGATAATCCCGGAGACCCCGGATGAGCTGCGCGAAGCCGTCACCGACGACAGCCGCTCACGTTTCGTGAATGCGGGCTTCTGATAGCTCTTCTTCTTCGATCTACCCTTTGCCAATCCGCAATGTACCACTCTTTGCCTTCGACCAGTCGTGGCAATCGGCCGACAAAAAGCCCGCCACCTTCCGGAAGCGGGCTAGGATGCCTCACTGCTGGCCGGAGCGACTGCTCGCACCAGCGGCATCGGTCCAGGCGAGGCATCCGGCAATGACAGGCGTTGTGCCGACGACCAGGGCGCCGCGCGCGTGCAGGGTCATCAACCCGCGCCATGAGACCCTATCGACCGCCCAGATGGTGCCGCTGGCGTCGACCCACTTGAGGTCGGTGTCGGCGGCTTGAACCGCCCGCATCATCGCGTCCGGTTGCATCCCAGCTCGAAAGACGATGACGGAAGTGGCGGCACCGTTGAAGAGCGGGCCGGCGCCCGCAGCCAGTCCTGCAAGCAGGACGATGCTGGTCAGAGCCGCCGAGGCACCGCGTGCCGGTCCATCGCGGTTGGGCAGCACCAGCACCAACAGCAGCGGCACGATTCCGAAGATGACCAGCCACCCAATATCCCAGGCGAGCGGCATGTCGCTGTTCATCTTGATCCGATGCAGGCCGAGCAGCCAATGGAACACAATGGCGTCCACCAGATGCCAGACGCCGAACCCGATGAAGGCTAGCCGAAGGATCTCGGTCGTCGTTCCGGCCCGCCCGCCTGCTGCCCTCGCCGCCACCAGTAGCACCGTGCCGGCAACGGCGAACACGTACATGAACAAGTGGAAGAGGCCGTCGGCCATGATCTGGAAGCGCAGGTCGGAACCCGCCGGGTCGGCGAGGCCCGAGAGAAGATGATGCCATTGCAGAATCTGGTGCAGGACGATGCCGTCGAAGAAACCGCCCAGGGCGAAGCCGAGCAGAAGCCAGCCGACTCTCGTTCCCGGATGGAGTTTCGCGGTGATGGTGTCCATATCAGGACGACTCCGCCGAAGCCGGAGAGCCAAGTCTGGTTAGCAGCTCCAGGTGCATCGCCCTGTCCGCCGTCGGGTCGTGGAGATCATGACGGGCCTCGATCCAGAAGGCCGTAATCAGCCCGCCGACCACTGTCGTCAGAACCAAAGTCCCAGCAATGACTGCCAGCATGGAATGTCGATCCTTCAACCGCGGGCACGCCGCGCCCGACCCGAACCTTGGCTTCTGCCGTATGTTCCCTCGCGTCGGGCGTTCTGGGGAGGAACAATCAACTGACATCATGGTTCGGATGCCCTGTTGGAAACTGGCTGAAGCGGAGAACGCTCATGAGTGAATATTCGGCGGCGGCTCCGAGCAGCCGCGGAGACCACAAGCCGCGGGGCATCACCCGCTGGCTGTTTTCGACAAACCACAAGGATATCGGAACGCTCTACCTGATCTTCGCCTTCATCGCGGGGGTCATCGGCATGCTCTTGTCGGTGGGCATGCGAATTGAACTGCAGCAACCCGGGATCCAGGTTTTCCCTGGGTTGGCATCGATGATCTACGGCTACCAAGGCGACGCGGCCATAGATGCCGGCAAGCAACTTTATAACGTGTTCACCACGGCGCACGCGCTGATCATGATCTTCTTCACCGTCATGCCCGCACTGATCGGTGGTTTCGCCAACTGGATGGTTCCGATCATGATCGGCGCCCCGGACATGGCCTTCCCACGCATGAACAACATCTCGTTCTGGCTGCTGCCGCCGGCATTGATGCTGCTTCTATTGTCGATCTTCATGCCCAGTGTCCCCGGCGGCTACGGTCCCGGGACCGGCTGGTTCCTCTATCCGCCCCTTTCGACCTCCGGCCATCCCGGTCCTTCCGTCGATCTGGTCATTCTTTCTCTGCACATCGCGGGAGCCTCTTCGATACTCGGCGCCATCAATTTCATCACCACGATCTTCAATATGCGCGCGCCAGGGATGACGTTGCATAAAATGCCTCTGTTCGTGTGGTCGATCCTCATCACCGGATTCCTGCTGCTGCTGGCCCTGCCTGTCCTGGCAGGGGCCATTACAATGCTCCTGACCGATAGAAATTTTGGCACCACATTCTTCGCGCCGGACGGCGGCGGCGATCCTATCCTGTACCAGCATCTCTTCTGGTTTTTCGGCCATCCTGAAGTCTACATCATGATCTTGCCGGCCTTCGGCATCGTGAGCCAGGTGATCTCGACATTTTCGCGAAAGCCGATCTTCGGCTATCTGGGGATGGTCTATGCGATCGTCGCGATCGGGGCGATCGGTTTCGTCGTTTGGGCTCACCATATGTACACAAGCGGAATAGGGCTGGACACGCAGCGCTATTTCACCTTCGCCACCATGGTGATCGCGGTGCCGACGGGGATCAAGGTGTTCTCCTGGATCGCGACCATGTGGGGTGGTTCCCTTAGCCTGCGCGCCCCGATGCTGTGGGCGCTCGGCTTCATATTCCTGTTCACTGTCGGAGGCGTGACCGGCGTACAGCTTGCAAATGCCAGCCTCGACCGGCAATTGCACGACACCTACTATGTCGTCGCACACTTCCACTACATTCTCTCGTTGGGTGCCATCTTCGGCATCTTCGCGGGCTGGTATTACTGGTTCCCGAAGATGACAGGATATTTGTACAATCCGCTTTTGGCTGGAATCCATTTCTGGACGACCTTCGTCGGTGTGAACCTCGTCTTCTTCCCCCATCACTTTCTCGGGATGGCCGGCATGCCGCGTCGCTATATCGACTATCCCGACGCTTTTGCCGGTTGGAACATGGTCTCCTCCTTTGGATCTTATCTGTCGGCCGCGAGTGTCCTGATTTTCCTTGCCGGCATCGTGGAGGCTTTCCACCGGCGAAGGGCCGCCGGCATGAACCCTTGGGGGCCGGGAGCCACCACATTGGAATGGGAATTGACCTCTCCGCCGCCTTTCCATCAATGGGACAGGCTGCCGAAAATAGAATGAAGACGGCTCGCCGTGCGCGACAGATAACGGGATCGGCGCTGAGTTGGAACCGCGCCGCGCTGCCGCCTATCGGAAGCTGATCACCAGCACGGCGAAAAAGCTGGCGAGGGCTACTGCCCAGCAAAACAACCAGTTGGCGATCAGCAGGACAGATTTCAGCACGGTGGCGTGGCAGTAGTCTTCGATGATCGATTGCATGCCCAGCCGCATGTGGACGCAGTTCACCAGAATGAAGGCGATGAGGGCGGGTGCGACATAGATCGATCCGACTACGCGGATGACGACATCTCGAGGCTCTCCGATCAGCCTTATAACGACCGCGACGATGTAAATGACGAGGATCAAAAGTGTAGCAGATGTCAGTCGTTCCAGCATGAACGTTTCGGTTCCGTGTTTCGCCGACCCAAGGCCCCGCACTCGAGCTAACGGAGTTCTGATCGAGTGTCTGTCAGCCATCTTGCTTCCCCTAACTCACCTGGTTCCTTTGCCCGTAACTCAAGCTGTTGCTGTCCAATGCTCGGGCTCGCGTCACGGATGGATAGTGCGCAAGCACGTTCTCCAGTTTGGCAAGGCGAGCTTTTTGGGCGGTTAGCTCGTATCCTGAACGCCATCGGATCTTGTTGGGTCTGCCAGCTGTCCACAACTCCTTTTCAAGGAGCGAGATGCTGAGGCGGACGGCGTCGATCTCTTTGACCAGCGCGGCCTTCACCAATTTCCGACTCTGCATCGCCTTAGTTCCGGTGTGCAAGGGTGGCGCCAAACACAGTGCATTTGGAAATGTTCCCCCGGTGGCCGTCCGGCGTTGAAAATTTAAACGCCTCGATGCTGCGCTCAAGGCGGTCGCCACAAGCCCACCCGGCACTCGGCAGCTGGGATCTCTACACAGTGTACGCCACCCTGGTCGGGGCTCGCCTCCAATTGGCCGCGGCGGTGCCGGGCGATGCCTAGGAACATGCTTGGCTCGCCCCTTGCGGCAGGTAAGATGAGCAGAATCTGTTCCTTTGGCCAACATGTCAAAAGCGCTTTCTGTTTCTCGATCGGGCAAAAAGATTTGCATCCCATTGCCGGGAACTGATCGATCCTCAAGAAGTTTGCGGGATTAGTCAGGAGAACGGACTATGCCGGACAACGATTCATCAAGACGCCTCGCGTTTTCGCACCAGCATCTATGTCGTGGAAGCATTCAGGAGGCCCCGGCCGTGGCAGAGGCTGCTGTCAAACGCGCACGTAAGCGTTAGTTTAGAGCAGCGATGGCGCGCCGAGCAGCGCGGCGGCAATGGCGATTTTCGCCCGAGTGCCGAATGATTATTCGGCGATCGACCGCTCGATCCCAGCGCCCCAATTCAAGCCGTCCGACGACATCGGCGACAGGCCAGTCGTTCTCGGCGCAGCCGCGGATCGAGGCCACAGCAGGAGGTATTGCCGGCCGACCCGCGCCCCCGGCAGATCGAACGGATCGATGGCGGCTGTGGCGCTGGCCTCGCTCTCTCAGTTCTCCGCGTGACTAAAGACGACGGCGCCGTTGTCTTTACGAACTTCAACTGAAACGATCCCATCGTCACCCTTACGGGTCGGGAACATCGCGATGGCATGGTCTTTTGCCGCCTTCTCCGCGTCGAAGGAGACTTTGTCGACGATGCCGCGTCTTCCATACCAGATGACAGTGAAGGGCATTGGCACTCACATGCTTTCCGCTAAGCATATAGGAGATCGGCCCGTCGTGCGACAGATAGGGCGGATAAACTTCAACCGAGACAGTGCCCGGCCTAGCAGGCGGGGTAATTGTTGAGCGATATGTTACCGGCAGACGTCGCTACCAATAGCATCCCCAGCTCTTTTGCGCTTCACGCCTCATGTCCAAGCGTGCCTCAAGCGGAGAAGGTATTTTCCCCATGGACGAACTCCACACCAATGCGCGTGAGCGAATTTTCCGCTATCCGTATCCTCGCATCGTCTCCCGACAGCATTCAAACCGATGGATGTTGTTCCAGAAGCAGAATCCTCGTCCGCACCGGCTGCCTCGTAATCGACGAACCCCTCATGCCCAAGGAAGTCGACGATATCGACCGGATGAGTTCGTCGTCCTCGACAACGAGCACCGGAATGGGCTGCGCATATGGTTATACGAACAACTTCACCAACTCCACGTGCAGACTAGAGATACGCTCCGAGTGCGGGCGTCATTTCGTTGCCATTTGAAGTTTTTTTCAGACGGGCTATTTAGGTGTCGATTTCCTCTGGTCTGAAGACATGTACGTTCTGAAGCGCAACAATGTTCTGGCTCATGGCACGGGACCTAAAACGATGGTGTTTGCCCACGGCTTCGGCTGTGATCAAAACATGTGGCGTTTCGTCGAGCCTGCATTCCGCCACGATTTTCGCACCGTACTTTTCGACCAGGTAGGGGCTGGGAAGTCCGACCTGTCTGCGTACGACAGCGCTAAATACGCCTCGCTGGACGGCTACGCGGATGACCTCATTGAAATCGGTCGGGCTCTCGAATTGCGGAAAACGGTATTCGTCGGGCATTCCGTCAGCGCAATGATCGGGGTGCTCGCATCCTTGAAGGCACCGGAAATATTCGAGACCCTTGTTTTGGTTGGTCCGTCTCCGCGCTATATAAACGATGACGGCTATGTCGGCGGCTTTTC
Organism: Mesorhizobium sp. M7A.F.Ca.MR.362.00.0.0; assembly: GCF_004023175.1. Classification (NCBI taxonomy): domain Bacteria; kingdom Pseudomonadati; phylum Pseudomonadota; class Alphaproteobacteria; order Hyphomicrobiales; family Phyllobacteriaceae; genus Mesorhizobium; species Mesorhizobium sp. M7A.F.Ca.MR.362.00.0.0. The sequence goes on along the minus strand of NZ_RZTF01000009.1, from coordinate 14,159 downwards.
AGAGGCTGATGTCGAGGGCCTGCTTTCATCTCTAGCCGACAACCACATGGGCTGGTCGGCCGCGATGGCGCCAGCAATTATGGGGAACGCGGATCGGCCGGAACTTGCTGAGGAGCTGACCAACAGCTTTTGTCGAACTGATCCCGACATCGCTCGTGAATTTGCGCGGGCCACATTCACATCCGACAACAGAGCCGACCTGCCGAAAGTCACCGCGCGGACGCTAGTGCTGCAGTGTTCCGACGACATCATTGCCGGCGATCAAGTCGGTGAGTACGTCCGCGACCACATCGCGGGCAGTAAATTGGTTCACCTCGACGCGGTCGGCCACTGCCCAAATCTCAGCTCGCCGCAGGAAGTTGTTGCGGCGATACGGTCGTTCGTCTGACTACACAATGAACGCTGGTAACAGATACCTCGACCTTTTTGAGAACGCGCCTTGTGGCTACCTCGTTGTAGCTGCCGATGGGCGCATCGACGACGCAAACACTACTTTCTACAAATGGACCGGGTTTTCTAGGGAGGCAGTTGTCGGGAAACGCTTCCGTGACATCCTCAATATCGCCGGAAGAATGTTCTATGAGACACATTTCGCTCCCCTGTTGAGGATGCAGGGCTCCTTTGATGAGGTTGCGTTGGACGTGATGAAGTCGGATGGCGAGAGCCTGTCAGTCCTAGCCAACGCCTGGGAAAAGCGGACGCCCACTGGAGAATTAATTGAGACACGCGTGGCGCTCTTTCGCGCGACGCAGCGTCGACGCTACGAGCGAGAGCTGAGTGAGGCCAGACGCGAGCTGCAGATCGGCCTGAATTCCGCACAACAGACTGCGGAACTGCGCGAGCAGTTCATAGCGGTGCTTGGCCACGACCTACGAAATCCCCTGGCTTCGATTTCTGCTGGCGTCCACATGCTGGCCCGAAGCTCTGACACCAGCGACGAAAAAACCTCCCAAGTCCTGCGCCTCATGCTGGCGAGCGTTTCCCGGATGAGCGGCTTGATCGACAATGTCTTGGATTTCGCGAGAGGTCGACTTGGAGGGGGTCTCGGACTATCGAGGGACCGCGATAACCCGATCCAGCCCGCATTGCAGCAGGTGCTTGACGAGATAAGATCAAGCTACCCGGAGCGTCAGATCGAGGTGTCGTTCAATCTGGACGGATGCATGATCGATGCTGATCATGCGAGGATCGCGCAGCTTTTCTCGAACCTGATGGGAAACGCCATCGCCCATGGCGACCCTGAAACTCCGATCAAGGTAGCCGCGCAGGTTCAGGACGGCCTCTTTAGCCTGTCGGTTGCGAACGGCGGTAAGCCTATTCCGGAATCGGCGCTGCAACGCCTCTTTCAGCCATTTTATCGAGGAGAGGCAAAGAGCCGCCAACAGGGCCTGGGATTGGGGCTCTTCATCGCGTCAGAAATTGCCCGCGCCCATGGTGGAAGCTTGGACGTAGTCTCCGATGTGGAGCAAACGCGCTTTAGTCTCCATATCCCCGCAAATTGATCGCACAACTATCTCATGGCTGCTCTCCACCCCCGCTGCCGGAAGGTGACGGGCTCTTTTGTGCGTTAGCGGAACTTGATAGTCGGAACAGGTTCGAAACGGCGGC
>NZ_RZTF01000009.1:0-12541 GCF_004023175.1 Mesorhizobium sp. M7A.F.Ca.MR.362.00.0.0 | reverse complement strand
TCGAGGTCCCCAAGCCTCGGCCGAGTCCGCCTCTGCCTGCCAGTGGGGCGGCCCCACTTTCGATTCAAGGCAACCTTGCTCGCAGGATGGAAGTTTGGATCGCGCTTGGTTTTCCTAGCCGAGCAGGACACCGGAAGGCCGTCACCCTCCTTCCTCAGTGCGGCCGCGAAGTCAGTCTACGATTGATGGGGAATTTTTTACCAAACTGTAAATTCAACGGTATTCTGGTAGGAGGCCAAACTGTCCAGGCGAAGCGTCGACAAGCCCGCGAGGCGGAACGCCGCTGCGGATCCGCAAATATCGCCCTTGGCGTGCTACCATCCGAGGATTGGGCTGACTGGTCACTACAACCCGAGCCGCTGGCGAAGGCCATCATTGAGACCGTGGAGCGTCTGACGAGTAGACCGGCCGCTGAAGGCACGACTAGAGGGGGCCTTGGCTTTGAGACCTGCCCGAAGCCGAGCTGCAAACGGGTTCCAGCCTTACGAAAGGGTTGCATGGGTTTCTCCAGGTTGGCCCGCCGCTGAGGTCACAGCGACGGGCCCTGCACCAGAGCTTGGACTTGAGGGAGGGAGTTCTCACACCAAGCACGTTCCCAACTTAGATTCCGGATGCATGTTCCTAAGGCCGGCGCAAAAACTTTATGACCCACCAAATACAACAATGCCCCTGCCAGACTCCTGGCGATTCTGCGAAAGGCCGGCATCTCGATTGAGACGTCCGCGCAGGCGGCTAGGACTCGCCGTCACACGGCGCGATGTTATCTGAGCGCGTCAAGAATCGCCGGGAAACGCGGAGCTTCAGTTCGATGCGATGGGCCCGACACGAACGTCAAGGGATTTGTAAGCCAGGTACGAATACAGGGTGGCTGCGGCATATGCCCCAAGCGAGGGCTGGATGGGGTGACAGCGAGCCGTTCCGATAAAAGCGGTAACCAAAGCGGCATACAGAATTGTGGCGGCGATGCCGACCATGCCGAAGCGTGCCAGCAGCTTGAGCGCGTCGTCGCCGGCAGACCGATGCTCAGGCACGCGCACTAGACACATACTCTCTACGCGGATGAAGGACCCTTATCGTTATGCTTGTCTCTGCCGGCGGCGCCACATTCTATTGGTGGTGGCGAGACCGCTATGACCTTCAGGGCGGGCTAGCGACTGAGCGCCTTCGAAGGTGAAAGTAATTCCCGCGTCCTCAAACGCTTGGCGCATGGCTGCGATCTTGTGGGGACGCGGATTTCGAATACCGTTCTCAAAATCTCTGATCGCCATTTCGCTGAGACTGGCTTTTGCGGCAAGGCGCACCCGCGACCAGTTCAGCAGGGCGCGTGCTGTTCTCGATTGAGCTGCTGAGAGTTGGGTTCGGCTGTCCATAGGATGTGAACATTCGATAACTCTAAAATGTTCCTTCGATCTGTGCGACGATCGGATGATCGATCTTCCCCGCGAGGGGGACGGTCGTTACGAGCGATGTCTCAGCGATGCATGTGACAGGCTACAGGCGGCGCCGGGACGAGAGTGTGGGGCAAGCAGCGGGCGGGTGAAACGAGGGCTGCGGCTTGGCGGCGTCCGCCCGCTATCGGGACCAACCCTGTCGCGGCTTGTTGACCTGTGCTGGTTGGTCCCAGCACACTCCAGAACCTGCCCGGCATCTTCCGGTGGGCTTTTTGTGAATCAGCGGAACCTGATATGCTGCGGCAGGTTGAACAAGCGGCAGCGTCCCCCGCTGCCGGTCGAGGCCCCCAAGCCTCGGTCGGGTCCGCCTCTACCCGCAAGTGGGGGCGGACCCACTGAGTCTTGCGGACCAGGCAACCTGGTTTCCGAAATCCATCATTGCTGGTCAGTGACGGGGCCTTCGCGCTGGCGCTGCTACACACCCTTGCAGGCACTCTATCGTGTCTGGGCCCGACTGAAGCCCGACATGGACTCGCAAAGGTCCGACCCTGAAACAACGGAGCCTTTTCTACATTTGGAAATGTGACCGTCGATCATCGTCCCTTCGTCGGCGGTTGGCTGAGTACCCGCCACGGCTCGGTGGCGTGGTGGGTACTCATTCATGGAGAGCGCATGTGAGGTGCAGCGTGGTGAAGGCTGATGAGCCGCCTACCTTATCTAGATCGCCTGGACGATCTCGTTCGTCAGCACAAGCAATTTTCCATCGAAGGGGAGATCCTGCGTGCGGAGTGCCAATTATTCGCTACGTCTTGGCGAAAATCGACAGAAGATCTACGGGAATGGTTGGCGGGGCCTGGGAGTGTCCGAGTAGCGCGGCTTCGACTTATACTGTTTCCGGGATCTGAAACTGGACTATCCTCCCACGGGTCTTGCGACTCCAGCCGCTCGGGCCAAGCCGTTCCTGTCCGAGGCAGCTAGTTTTTTCATGGCGACGAAAAATCACCGCAGCATAACAAGTACCCCGCTTCAGCAAAAGCTAACGGAGCAGTCTTCAGCAGCCAAGGATCGGAACGCTGGAAGCCTCGTACTGGGTGGAAGCTTCCGCAGCCCGTCTCGCGGCATCGGCAAATGAGTGCGAGACGGCTGTTTCGCGTTCGATTTGAGCGCCCTGGGACCTGCGGCCCGCCGCCTATTGAGGCGCCGGCGGCGGACCTGTATAAGCGGCTACATCCATAGGGGATCGACCGCTCAGAGGGTCAATGTGCCAGATCGCTTAGCGAAGCTCACGCATTGTCTGCTCACCGCACGTCAGGCAGGTTAGAGCTATCCTGCATGCCGCTTGCCGGGATTACGGGCCCACGATCGGGTAGCTTCGTCCTCTCCATCGAACTTTCATCGTCTAGAAGCGTTCGGTCCGCTCGGTCAACAGTGTAACGATCAGGGAAGCGCAGAGGAAAGCACGTGCGGTAACGGTTGATTCAACCATTGCTGGTATATTAGGTGTGAGTGGCGGCTCCGGCATTCGGGCGGGCGCTTCAGTGCCGGAGCCGCCTGCGCAGTCCGGTTGGGTTTTGACCGCGCCGTCCTATAATGGGACAGCGCGGTCAATGACTCGTTAAAATGCTACGAGACTAATTAAGCGTGTGCTAAATTGAATCGCAGTTTGCGAGTCAGTTCATGCGTTTGAAGTTCATCAAGCCGCAGGAGCCTGTCCTGGCGCTGAAGCCGCCGGTTAGCAACGGCTGGCTGTGCGAAATCAAAGATGATGGCTGTTGCACCCAGATCATTCTCGATTGGGCCGGCGCGCTCACCTTCACCCGCATGGGGATAGACCGGTTGAAACGTCACCGGCCTGTCGTCACTGCCGCCGAGCAGCTGAAAGCGAAATCCTTCATTCCCGGCGGCGAGATGATCGCGCCGCAGCCGGGCGGGCGGCCGAACTTTCACGCGATGCATTCGCGCATGGCGTGGAATGCCGAGCTGCTCGCCTTCGTCGCCTGCGATATCCTGCATAAAAGTGGCGAAGATCTGCGCTGGCGGCCAGCAGTCGAGCGCAAGGCAATCCTGCGGGAGCTCATCCAGCCGGCCGAAGGCATCGTCCAGTGCAGCCAGCATGTCGAAGGCGGTGTCGAGATCTACGAAGCGGCCGATCGGATGAGCCTCGAAGGTATCGTCTCGAAGCGCAAGGTCACCCCTTACCGCAGCGGGGCAAAGGATGCAGTCTGGCTGAAGTGCTGGGACATTGATTTTGAACTTATTGGGATCAAGCGGCAGCCCGGCGAGTGGACAGAGAGGCTGTTCGCACGACACGTCAAGAATGTCGGCAAGGCGGTGATCGCCAAAACCGATGCAATCAAGAACTGGCTCTGGACACGCGAGCAGAAGGCCAAGGCCGGGCCACCGAATGGCGTTCCCACGGCGCAGGTCACGCCTGAGGTCGAATGGGTGAAGCCGGACATCAACGCTCGCGTCCGGACGCTACGCGGCGAGCCCAAGCTGCGCAATGCTCTCGTCCAGGATCTGTGGGAGATCAACAGTGGTGGCGCTGGCTGAGGAAGACAGATCGGAAAAGTTGCCCAGTTATGCCGCATCCGCGGCCGGGCTCCTCGCGGCCATGGGCAACGAGAAGCGACTTCTGTCTCTGTTCATAATGGCCAAAGGCGAGATACGGGTCCGCGATCTGGCATTTCGGGTTGGACTGAGCCAACCCGCTCTCTCTCAGCATCTTGTCATGTTGCGGAAATTTGATTTGGTTGCCAAGAGACGCGAAAGGAACACAACCTTTTATTCGTGCACCGACCGGGCTCTGAAGCTCATTCAGCTTTTGGAAAGATGGGTAGAAAACGACATGCTTTCTGACCTCAATCCGTGACAGCCAGTCGGTTTGGTGATGGCCTGTGGCAACGGAGTTCGACTGTTCGTTTGCAAGTAGTTGGACCGCGCATTACGGCAGCGTATCAGTTTGAAATTTGACGCCGCGCCTATCGCGAACCGGGGCAGATCGTGGGCGCCCCGTCGCGACGACGTGTGCGCTCAACAGTGCACATTTTGACAGCGACGGGATCGTAGGGGAGGCGCTATCGCGGAATGGCCGACGGGCTACCTAGACCATCAGGTTTAATTGCTGGATTCCTATTGTGCCGGTAGCGTAACTGAGCTGGGGCGTCCAGCACTGGCCGGCACGGCGTGGTCCACCCCCAAATTCGCAACCGTGCCGGCCTTCGTTAGGTCAGACGCTACCCCATGGCAGGGTGGCCGGTCAGCTTCCCGGCCTAGACTGAAGTGCGTTGTCGATATGTCTTGCTGCGGTGGCGGCATGACCAAACGCAACGGCAATTTGATTGAGGCCCTCAGCCACGTCTCCAATGGCATAGAGGCCCGCAGTCGACGTTTCGAGGTGTCGGCTGACCAGAACATATCCTTGCGCGTCACACCCTGCACCGAGTGCGACGGCAAGTTTCAGAGCGCACATCAGAGCCCATTGCGGGGTACACCACATCCACGTCCCGCATTGGCGCACCGTCGGCCATGACAACGTCGAACCCGGTTGCCCGCGCGACCAGATTCTCGACGGTGTCCCAGATTCGATGACGCCTGCCGAGGCCATGCCGCGAGCGTCCTCGGAAATATCCTCCGGATAGCTGGCGAGCAAGGTGACCTGACCGCTGTACTCCTTCAAGAACAGGGCCTCCTTGAGTGCCAGATGCACTGGGCCTACGACGCCGATGCGCTTGCCCACGGCCTCGTAGGCGTCGCAGACCGGACACAGTCGGACGGTGCCGGCCGCCACCGCCTCCTCCAGCTCTTCTATTGCCGGGGCCTTGGTCCACAATCCCGGTTGCAAGAACCATGCGCTGTGCTCGGATGGTCCCGAAAGTGGTCGTCAGCAGAAAGGTCCCGTCGCGCTTCTCGGCGCCCGCTACACGACCGTCCACAACGCCTGCACCGTGCCTGGGCTTTGAGACGGCCGAGCAACTCTGGCCCGCCTACGCCTCCGGGAAGCCAGGACAGTTATGCGATTTTGGAATGAGCTTGGCTCGTGCGTCGCCAGCGTCGACCAAGATCACCGAACGCAAGAATCTCGCCAGATACATGCCTGCCGCAAGTCCTGCGGGGCCGCCGCCGACAATCGCCACGTCAAACACATGACCGGAGGAAGAACTTGGCATTGCGCCTAACATTGCCCAAAGGATCTTGTTCCCTGCTTTGGCAGGGGGATGAGTAGCTGACGGTCAGGCCTTCAAGGTGGATTTTCGCGGCAACTCGTCGAGGTGTCTCTCACGGGCGGCGGTGCGCGCCTCGATTTGATTTGCGCGGTCTGCGACACCGAGGGGTTCCAGCTTTTGCAAGGCTTCAATTCGAGGTGCCCGAAATGCCGACATGGCATTTCACCGGCCAACTTGCCATTAGACGAGCGACCGTTCGCATTACCCGGGCCCACGCGATTGGACCGAATCGACCTAACGGGAAAACCTAGCCTGATAGTTCTGTCCTTCCGACTCGGAGTGGCGCGATGCCCACCGTCTGAAGGCCGATCAGATTTTCTGACCAGTCGAGGTGCAGACTATCATAGTTGATTGTTGCTGCCGGTGACCTAGCGTAATCAAAGGCTCACGTAGCTTTCCAACAGAGGACGGTATGTTGTATCCAGGTCGATTTTTAGAACCGAGCGATATTGTGATGCTTGCCCGTGTTTGTGAGACGGTCTGCAAAGAGCGCGGCGTACCTGTTGCTTCGCGGGCGGGAGAGCGCACGGCTGCGCACGTACTCAGGCTGTTCATGAACGGCTTGAGTGGGGAGAATGAGCTGCTCGATGCTGAGAGGAACTGGGCTCGACGGAGTGATCTGGCTTTCGAGAAGGCTGCTGTCAGCTACGATGACACAAGAGAGGCCGCGTGATTAGCTTCCTGAGAATCGAAGTAGCGAAGAAAACCGCTCGCTCCACGCGACGAGCCCCAGAGGCACCCTCTGCATAGAGCGGGGTGTTGCTGCGGCACTCTTAAGGTGAGGTAAAGCTTCCGCACGCAGCCCGATTCGTGGGCGATCGGCTCTGTTGGAAATTTGGTGGTGAGACTAAGGACAATCGACGCGTAGTGTGTTCCGGGCGATCTTCCAGGCGGACTCGACATGCCGCCGCGCTGCTGCTTCCGCCGCTTCCGGCTTGTGTGCGCGGATCGCATCCATGATCTCGTTCATCTCGGCGATCGCCGCTTCGCGCCGGTTGGTCGAGACGATTGTCATCGAACGAAGCTGGTTGATGCGGACATTCAGCCCGGAGACGATTTCCCAGGCGACACGCTTGTCGGCGGCCTCGAACAGTGCCTCGTAGAATTTGGTCGTCGCCCGCATCACCGCAGGCGGCGTCGCCGACGCCCACGCATCGAACAAATCCGCCAGCGCCCCTTCGAGCGTTGCCAACTGCTCGCCGGTGGCCGACAGGGCACAGGCTCGGGCCGCGATGCCTTCAAGCAGAGCCCGAAGCTCGTAGATCTCATCGGTACGGCCGAGGTCCGGCCTGGCGACGGCCGGCCCATGCCCAGGGATCATCTGCACGAGCCCCTCTGCCTCCAGCTGCCGCAGTACCTCACGCACGACGGAACGGCTGACGCCGAGCTGGTCGCAAAGCGGCCGTTCGACAAGCCTTTCGCCAGGCTGGAAATGGAAATCCATGATCGCTTCGCGCATGCGCTCCAGCGCCAGCGTCCTCAAGGTCTTGGAGCTGCGGTCGATGCGAAGCGTGTCGTCTGGCATGTATGCCTCCTGCGCCGCTACGAAAACAGATTCGATGCCCGGTTGACAAGGTACTTGGCGCTCCATAGCATGGTATACCATAAGATGATAGCGGGATTGGATGTCCCGAGGCACCACCTACCCGAGGAATTCCATGCAGCCCGCCATTCGTAAGATCGTTACCTATACCGAGAACACGCTGATCGAAGGCGGCAAGGCCGCCCCCCGGCCGCTGCGCCTTATCGGCGTCGCAGCGGTGCTGACCAATCCCTGGGCCGGTCGCGGCTTCACCGACGATCTGTCGCCCCAAATCCGAGCCTGTGCGCCGGTGCTGGGAGAGATCCTGACCCACGAGATCGTTGCCGCCGCCGGTTCCGGCGAGGCTATCGAGGGCTATGGCAAGGCCGCCATCTGCGGTACGTCGGGCGAGATCGAGCATGCGTCGGCGTTGATCCATACGCTGCACTTCGGCAACCACTATCGGCGTGCCGTAAGCGCCAAGACCTACCTTGCCTTCACCAATCTGCGCGGCGGGCCGAACACCCCGATCATCATTCCGCTGATGGACAAAAATGACGAAGGGCGGCGCTCGCATTACCTCACCGTGCATTTCCAGATCGGCGATGCACCGGCGCCCGACGAGCTGGTTGTGGCGCTCGGCGCCTCGATCGGCGGCCGCCCGCATCATCGAATCGGCGACCGCTACCAGGACCTCAAAGAGCTTGGGGACGTGCATGGCTGACGCTTCCGCATCGGCATGGGTTCGACGGGGTGCGGCGCCCGACGGCACCGGCTTCATCCGTGTCGGCGCGGGCGCACCGGTGCTTTTTATTCATGGCGTTGGTATGAACGCCGCGATCTGGCAGCCGCAGATCGAGCGGATGTCCGATAGCTTCGACGTCATCGCCATCGACATGCTCGGCCACGGTCAGTCGCCGCTGCCGCCGCAGAACCCAGAACTCGCCGACTATGCTGATCAGGCCATTCGCCTGCTCGACCATCTCGGCCTCGACAAAGTATCCGTCATCGGCCACTCGATGGGCGCGCTCGTTGCCCAGGAACTCGCGCTACGCGCAGCCGAGCGCGTCCGCCGCATCGTCTCGCTGAATGCCGTGTTCCGGCGGCCACCTGAACTGGCCGAAGCTGTTCGCCAGCGCGCGGTGGCGCTTACCGGCAAGAGTGACGTGACCGGCACGGCACAGACCATTGCCCGCTGGTTCGGAGATCCGGTGCCGGTCGAGCTCGAGGCGGCTGCACGGAAGACGGCCGCCGTACTGGGTGCCGTCGACCCGGAAGGTTATGCTCGCACCTATCGCCTGTTCGCTCGTGCCGACAGCGACCACGCTGACCGCCTGCCGAGGCTAGCCGTACCGGCCCTTTTCATGACCGGTTCCGAGGACAGGAATTCTTCGCCGGCAATGTCGGCCGCGATGGCGCGGCTGGCGCCGCATGGCCGCTGCACAGTGCTCTCAGGCGAGCGGCATATGATGGCGGTGGCGGATCCCGGCCTGACGACGCGCCATATCGTCGACTTCCTCAAAGAAGGCGAAGCGATCGAGCAAGACAGCGCTGCCGCGGCGAACACCGGGTTCGACGGCAGCGAGTTCCGCCGTGCGCTGGGTTCCTTCCTCACCGGCGTCACCATCGTCACCACCATCGGGCCCGAAGGCGAGCCGCGCGGCTTCACCGCCAACTCCTTCACCTCGGTGTCGCTTGATCCACCTTTGGTGCTGGTCTGCATCGCTCATAAGGCGGTTGGCCATCCTGTCTTTGCGACATCGAAAAGCTTCGCCATCAACGTCCTCAACGAGGATCAGAAGGCAGCGTCCGGCATATTCGCCTCGAAAGCGGCCGACAAGTTCGCCGCCGTTGCCTGGCGACCGGGACGAACGGGCAGCCCCGTGCTGGACGGCTCCGTCGCATCCTTCGACTGCGACATGGAGCGGCTGGTCGATGCCGGTGATCATTCAATCCTCATTGGCCGCGTCCGCGATTTCGAGCACAATTCCGCGCAGCCGCTCGGCTATTGCCGCGGCGCGTATGTCGCGCCCGGCCTCAGCCAGGACGCGCTGGCAGCCACCCAGCCCGGCACCGATGTCGGCGCCATCCTCGAGAATGGCGGCCGGATCCTGTTCCTGGAGACGGCGGATGGTTTTGAACTGCCGCGCGGTCGGGGTCTGGGTGCGGCTGGCGATGGGAAAAGCCTGCGAGGGGTGCTTGCCGCGAGGGCCATCGAGGCCAAGCTGGGCTTCCTTTTCGCCGTCTGGGACGATGCCAGAGATGTTTCGCGCACACATGTCTACTATCGCGGCACGTTCGACGTGCCCGCTTCCAGCGATCGCGGCATCAGGCTGGTCGAGATCCACGCGATCGAGGAGTTGAAAATCGCCGATCCGGCGATCCGCTCGATGCTCGCACGCTATGTCAAGGAATGCTCAGTGGATGCATTCGGCGTCTATGTCGGCAACGATGTCGAAGGCGAGGTCCGGCCGCTCGCCAGGACCGCCGGTTCCACAGCACCCAACACAGGTGACCAGCGATGAAATTCTCGCTCTTCGTGCATATGGAACGGTCGGACCTCGCCAAGCCGCATTCCGAGCTCGTGACCGAGCTCGAGGAGTTGGTCCTGATGGCCGAACAGGCCGGATTCGAGACCGCCTGGATCGGCGAGCATCACGGCATGGAATTCACCATTTCGCCCAATCCTTTTATCAATATCGCTTATCTCGCTGCCAAAACCAGCCGGATCCGTCTCGGTACCGGAACCGTGATCGCGCCCTTCTGGCATCCGATCAAACTTGCCGGCGAAGCGGCGATGGCCGACGTCATTAGCGGTGGTCGGCTCGACATCGGCATCGCGCGCGGCGCCTACAGTTATGAATATCAGCGTATCTTTCCAGGCCTCGACGCCTGGGGCGCCGGCCAGCGCATGCGTGAGATCATATCGGCGATCCGCGGCCTCTGGGAAGGCGACTTCGAGCTCTCAGGCGAGTTCTGGCAGTTCCCGCCCACCACCTCCTCGCCCAAGCCGCTGCAAAAACCCTACCCCCCGATCTGGGTGGCGGCGCGCGATCCGAACTCGCACGATTTTGCCGTTTCCCATGGATGCAAGGTGCAGGTGACGCCGCTGGCTTCTGGCGACGACGAGGTGGCGAGCCTGATGCAGCGCTTCAACGGAGCCTGCGCCGCGCATCCCGAGATCGAACGGCCGGAGATCATGCTTTTGATGCACACCTTCGTCGCCGAGGACGCAGCCGATGCCGATCGCCTCACCCAGGACCTGTCGGCCTTTTACTGCCAGTTCGGCGCCTGGTTCCAAAACAAGAAGCCGGTGCACCAAGGCATATTGGAACCGCTGACGGAGGACGAGATCGCGGCCATGCCGCAATACGCGCCGGACAGGATCAGGCAGAATCTGGTGATCGGCGAAGCCGACGAAGTCCTCGCTCGACTGAAGGCTTATGAGGCGCTCGGCTACGACCAGTATTCGATCTGGATCGACAGCGGGCTTTCGCATGAGCGCAAAACGAAATCGCTGAAACTGTTCATCGACCGGGTAATGCCGGCCTTCCTCTGATCGCGAGCCCATGACCGACGCTGTTTTCAGGAACTTCATCGACGGCCGCTTCGACGAGCCATCAGCCACGTTCGACAGCGTCGACCCGTCGACCGGCGCGGCCTGGGCCAGGATGCCGGCGGCGAGCGAAGCCGATGTCGACCGTGCCGTCGAGGCGGCGCACCGCGCATTGCGCTCAGACCCATGGCGAAGGATGACAGCGACAGCGCGTGGAAAGCTGCTTGTCAAGCTCGGTGACCTTGTCGCCGCCAATGCCGCGCGCCTTGCCCAACTCGAGACACGCGACACCGGCAAGATCATCCGCGAAACGCGCGCCCAGATCGCCTATGTCGGCGACTACTACCGCTATTATGGCGGGCTCGCCGACAAGCACGAAGGCGCGCATGTGCCGATCGACAAGCCCGATCTCGACGTCACCATCCGTCGCGAGCCGATTGGCGTCGTTGCCGCGGTGGTGCCGTGGAACTCACAGCTCTTCCTCTCGGCCGTCAAGCTCGGCCCGGCGCTCGCCGCCGGCTGCACCATCGTGCTCAAGGCTTCCGAGGACGGCCCGGCGCCGCTGCTCTCCTTTGCCGAACTGGTCCAGCAGGCCGGCTTCCCCTCAGGCGTCGTCAACATCCTCACCGGCTTTGGCCAGGAGTGCGGCCGGCGCCTGACCAGCCATCCGCTGGTTTCGCGCGTCGCCTTCACCGGCGGCCCCTCGACTGCGCGCGCCATTGTCAGGAATACGGCGGAGAACCTTGCCTACACGACGCTGGAGCTCGGCGGCAAAAGCCCGATCGTCGTCTTTGCCGACGCCGACCTCGACAGCGCCGCCAATGCGGTTGTTGCCGGCATTTTCGCCGCGACCGGCCAGAGCTGCGTCGCCGGGTCACGGTTGCTGATCGAGCGTTCAGTAAAAGATGAGTTCCTCGTCCGGCTGAAGCGCAAGGCCGAAGCGATCCGCATCGGCGACCCACAGGATCCGGCCACAGAAATGGGGCCGCTCGCCACGCTGCGCCAGCGCGACTGGATCGAGAAGGTGGTCGCGGAGAGCCTTGTCGCGGGCGGCAGACTGGTCACCGGTGGAACGCGGCCAACCGGCGACGGCTTCTACTACGCGCCGACTATCATCGATGCCGGCGGCAGCGACCTGCCCTGCGTGCGCGAGGAGCTGTTCGGACCGGTGCTCAGCGTACTTGCTTTCGACAGCGAGGCGCAGGCGCTGGCACTCGCCAACGACACGCCCTTCGGCCTGGCTTCCGGCGTGTTCACCAGCAATCTCGGCAAGGCGCACCGCATGGCGCGCGACATCCATGCTGGCGTCGTCTGGGTCAACACCTATCGCTCCGTATCGCCGCTCGTTCCCTTCGGCGGCTACGGCCTGTCTGGCCTCGGCCGCGAAGGCGGGCTCGATGCCATCAGAGATTACACACGCTCGAAATCCGTATGGATCAACACCTCGGACGAGCCGATCCCCGATCCCTTCGTCATGCGCTGAGGCGCGCGACGCAGGTGCACTGAGAAAAACAAGAACAGACCAACAGAGGAGAATGACATGAAACTGATTTTGACCGGCCTGCTGGCCGGGTTGCTCGCAGCGACCGCCGCCAAGGCCGATGAAATGGCGTTCACCAGCTGGGGCGGCACCACGCAAGAGGCGCAGACCAAATCCTGGGCGGCCCCCTTCGAGGCCAGCTCCGGCATCAAGGTGCTGCAGGACGGACCGACCGACTACGGCAAGCTCAAGGCCATGGTCGACGCAGGCAACGTCACCTGGGATGTCGTCGACGTGGAAATGGATTTCGCCATCAAGGCTGCCAAGGACGGGCTGCTGGAGCCGATCGACTATGCGGTCGTACCG
>NZ_RZTF01000099.1:2216-17863 GCF_004023175.1 Mesorhizobium sp. M7A.F.Ca.MR.362.00.0.0 | reverse complement strand
GCTCACCGGCGCGCCGCCGCTCGTCGAGGCGGAAGGCGATCCACTCTTCGAGATCCTCGACGCTGTCGCAGCCGACACAGAGTTTTATGAGATTGAGAGACATCGCTTAAGGTTAGTCCCGCACGCGAACGCGTCAACGACCGGATCGACTTCTCCACAGTGGCGGTTTAGGCCAGCCTTCAGCACTCCACGACGTTGACTGCAAGCCCGCCAAGGCTGGTTTCCTTGTACTTCTCGTTCATGTCGAGGCCGGTCTGGCGCATGGTCTCGATCGCCGCATCGAGCGGTACGAAATGGATGCCGTCGCCCTTGATGGCCAGTGACGCTGCGGTCACCGCCTTGACCGCGCCCAGCGCATTGCGTTCTATGCACGGCACCTGCACCAGCCCGCCGACCGGATCGCAGGTCATGCCGAGATGATGTTCGAGCGCGATCTCGGCGGCATTCTCGACCTGCTCGGGCGTGCCGCCCATGACGGCGCACAGGCCGGCCGCCGCCATCGCCGATGCCGACCCGACCTCGCCCTGGCAGCCGACCTCGGCGCCCGAGATCGATGCGTTGGTCTTGATGATGCCGCCAACGGCGGCAGCCGTCAGCAGGAAATCACGAATGCTCGGCTGGTCCGCCTCGGGATGGAAATGCAGCCAGTAGCGCAGCACCGCCGGCAGCGTGCCGGCAGCGCCATTGGTCGGCGCGGTGACCACGCGGCCGCCGGCGGCATTTTCCTCGTTCACGGCCATGGCGTAGATCGACAGCCAGTCATTGGCGAGCAAAGGATTGGGCTTGTTCTGCTGCCACTGCTCCTGCAGCTTATCGTGCAGCATGCGGGCACGGCGGCGCACCTTCAGCCCACCCGGCATGATGCCATCCTGCGACAGGCCACGGTCGATGCAGCCCTTCATGGCGCTCCAGATTCCGTCGAGGCCGGCGTCGAGCTCCTCGCGCGTCATCTGCGTCTCCTCGTTAACGCGTTTCATGTCGGCGATGGAAAGACCGCTTTTGCCGGCCATGGCCAGCATCTCGACCGCATTCTTGAACGGATAAGGCACTTTCTTGCCTTCGGTTGTCACCGAACCCTTGGCTTTCATCCGCTGCAGTTCTTCTTCGGAAACCACGAAGCCGCCGCCGATCGAATAATAGATGCGTTTGAGCAGCAGGCGGCCGCCGGCGTCATAGGCGTAGAACGCCATGCCGTTGGCGTGGCCGGTGAGCGGCGTCTTGCGGTCCAGCACCAGATCGGTGGCCGGATCGAAGCGATACGAGGGATGGCCGGGAGGCGAAATGCGCTTTTCGGCGGCGATGCGGCTGGCAATGCCATCGGCCTGGTCGGGATCGACCGTCTGCGGCGTCAGACCGGCAAGGCCGAGCATGACGGCGCGATCACTGCCGTGGCCAATACCGGTGTAGGCGAGTGACCCGTGCAGGCTTGCGCCAAGCCGGTCAACCTTGACGCCCGCCGGACGCGGCCAGTCATTTCCCGCGACCTCGTCGAGAAACCGCGCAGCGGCAGTCATCGGCCCCATCGTGTGCGAACTCGACGGTCCTATGCCGATCTTGAACAGGTCGAAAACCGAAAGGAACACGCGGCGTTGTCTCCTGGAGTCAGGTCGAGGACTACATATAGGAATTCCCACGATGTTTCCGCTCTTTTGGAAATCGCGGCGCTGCACCCGCCGACCTTGTTTGCTCCGGCAGCGACATTGGTACGATCGCTGTATGCGGACATCGAAGCGATTGCGCTGAATGTGATAAATTCAGTCCATGGGCGATTCCCTCGATCTTTCGACAGCCGATCTCGCGGCGCTGGCCTTCTTCCTCGTCGCGTGGCTGCTGCACACGTTCGCCTCCGACGGCAAGCTGGTCAGCCGCATGTCGCTGACGACGGCGATGAATGCACAGCGGCAAGCCTGGATGCGGACCATGGCCGAGCGCGAGATCCGCATCGTCGACACCGCCATTATGAGCGGGCTGCAGCAAGGCACCGCCTTCTTCGCCTCCAGCTCGCTGATCGCGATCGGCGGCTGCTTTGCCTTGCTCGGCGCGTCCGACCGGGTTCTTGAAGTGCTCAGCGACCTGCCCTTGGGTGGCGCGCCGTCGCGCGCGGCTTTTCAGATAAAGGTGTTCGGACTGGTGCTGATCCTGGCGTTTTCGTTCTTCAAATTCGGCTGGGCGTACCGGCTGTTCAACTATTGCACGATCCTGATCGGCGCCGTGCCGATCCCGCATGGCGAAGCCTCACGCAATCCGGTCACCGAAACGGCGGTGTGGCGTGCGGCGCAAATGAACATGCTGGCCGGAAAGCACTTCAACTCCGGCCTGCGCGGGGTGTTCTTCTCGATCGGTTATCTCGGCTGGTTCGTCGACCCCATGGTGTTCGTGTTGTCGACGCTGTTGCTGCTGGCCGTTCTGGTGCGGCGCCAGTTCTTCTCGGCCGCCAGGCAGGCGGTGATCGGTCAGCCGCCTGGAAAAGGCTGATCGATCCGGCCAGACAGCCAATAGGCAAAAAGCCCGATCCATTCGCGGATGGCCATGGTGGTGGCCTGCAGTGAGTCGGCCGGATTATCGCGGAACAGCCCGATGCCTTCTTTGCCCGAGGTGCGATAGTCGACCGGCCAGGGAACGGTGGCGAAGCCAGCCTTGTCGAACAGCGCCTTGGCGCGCGGCATATGGAACGCTGAGGTCACGAGCAGCCAGGTCTCGCCGGGCTTCGGCGTGACCAACTCCTTGGTGAAGACCGCGTTCTCATAGGTGTTGCGGGATTTGTTCTCCAGGATCAGACGATCGGCGGCCACGCCAAGCGCGGTGAGCAGGCGCGGCGCGGTTGCGGCATCGCCCTCGCCATCGAGAAACAACGCGCCGGTGCCGCCGGAGACGACCACCTTGGCGGTGGGAAAGCGCCGGGCCAGAACTGCGGTCTCGACCATCCGATCGCCGCTGCTGTTCAACTCATAGCCGCCGCGCGCCAGATTGATGGCGCCCTCAAAGCCGCCGCCGAGCACGACGATGCCGTCGACCTTTGCCGGCAGCGGCGGGCGCGCGAAGCGCTCTTCCAGCGGATTGAGCATCATGGCGCCGAGCGACGTCCACGCCGACAACGCAAGGACCAGAAATGCCAGCACGCTCCCGGTGGCCGCCAGCCGCCGGCGCCCTATCATGGCCGCGAGCAATCCCGCCAGCAGCAGGAAGATCGCCAGGTTCAGCGGCTGGATGAAGAACCAGAATATCTTGGACAGGTAGAAGAACATCGCTCACCCCATTGCAGCGCCGCGCGGGCGTGGGCGCTCAAAGGACGCTAACACTTTGATTTTGCGCAGCATCCTTCCGAAAATCGATTCCGACTTTCAGGGCATCCGCTAGACGAGCGACGTCCCTACCACCACTTCTCCGGCTGGAACGTGCCTGCGGCCTGCTCGATGACGGCGGCGGTCTGGAACAGCGTTTCCTCGTCGAACGGCCGGCCGATCAGTTGCAGCCCGAGCGGCAGGCCCTTGGCGTCGAGCCCGGCGGGTACGGCGATGCCCGGCAGGCCGGCCATGTTCACCGTGACGGTGAAGATGTCGTTGAGGTACATCTTGACCGGATCGGCAGCCATGTCCTCATCGGCGACGCCGAAGGCGGCGGACGGCGTTGCCGGGGTCAGGATGACATCGACGCCGGCGGCGAAGACAGTCTCGAAATCGCGCTTGATCAGATTGCGCACCTTCTGCGCCTGCAGATAGTAGGCGTCGTAGTAGCCGGCCGACAGCACATAGGTGCCGATCATGATGCGGCGCTTGACCTCGCGGCCGAAACCGGCGGCGCGGGTCTTCTCATACATGTCGACGATATCCTTGCCCGGCACGCGCAAGCCGTAGCGGACGCCATCATAGCGGGCGAGGTTGGACGAAGCCTCGGCGGGCGCCACGATGTAATAGGCGGGCAGCGCGTATTTGGTGTGCGGGAGGGAAATGTCGACAATCTCGGCGCCGGCGTCCTTCAGCCAGGCAATGCCCTTCTGCCACAGCGCCTCGATCTCTTCGGGCATGCCGTCGACGCGGTATTCCCTGGGAATGCCGACCTTCATGCCCTTGATCGGCTTGCCGATCGCGGCCTCATAGTCCGGCACCGGCCGGTCGACCGACGTCGTGTCCTTCGGATCGACCGAGGCCATCGACTGCAACAGGATCGCGGCATCGCGTACGTCGCGCGCGATCGGGCCGGCCTGATCGAGCGACGAGGCGAACGCGACGATACCCCAGCGCGAGCAGCGGCCATAGGTCGGCTTGATGCCGACCGTCCCGGTGAAGGCGGCCGGCTGGCGGATCGAGCCGCCAGTATCCGTCGCGGTCGCGCCGGCGCACAGGAAGGCGGAGACTGCCGTGGCCGACCCGCCAGAAGAGCCACCCGGCACCAACTGCGCATTGTCCAGGCTGCGCACGGTCCTCGTGCCGCCGGCCGAGACGAAGCCGCCGTCGCCCTGATGCGTCGTCGGCATCACCGCAGTATCGAGGCGCGAGCGCCGCCACGGATTGATGACCGGACCATAGTAGGACGTCTCGTTGGACGAACCCATGGCGAACTCGTCCATGTTGAGCTTGCCGAGCATAACGGCGCCGTCGGCCCACAGATTTGACGTAACGGTCGACTCGTAGCGCGGCTTGAACCCGTCGAGCACATGGCTGCAAGCCTGCGTGTGGACGCCTTCGGTGCCGAACAGGTCCTTGATCCCCAACGGAATGCCTTCCAGCGCACCGCCCTCGCCCTTGACCAGCCTGGCGTCGGACGCCTTGGCCATGTCGCGCGCCTTGTCGCCGGTCACGGCAACATAGGCATTGAGCGCCGGATTGGCGCGCTCGATAGCGCCGAGATAGGCCTCGGTGATCTCGGTCGCGGTGATTTCCTTGCCGCGCAGCTTGGCGCGGGCCTGTGAAATCGTCAGCTGGGTCAGGTCGCTCATCAAAGGCTCTTTTCGTAAAACACCGACCACTCAGAATCGGGATAATCCAGCACCGGGCCGCAACGCGAAAACCCGGCGCGTTCGTAGACTGTCCACGCCGCGGGATGACGATCGCCCGTCTCCAGCACCAGTCGCTTCAGTCCCTCGTTGCGCGCCAGCGTCTCGACCCGCTCGACGATTTTCGCGCCGATCTTCTGGCCGCGATGCGACGGCCTGATATACATGCGCTTGACCTCGCCAATGGCGCCGTCATGACGCTTCAGCGCGCCGCAGCCAATGGCCAGGCCTTTATCTCGGGCGATGAAAACCGTCGTGTCCTCACCGGCCATCTGCTCAACCGTCAAATGGTAGCAATGCTCCGGCGGCGTCAGTTCGAGCAAGGTCTCGTTGAGTTCGGTGACCAGCCCGCGCAGGTCGTCCTGGAGCGGCGTCTCAATGGCGATCTCGATTGCCATCGGCGGACTTACTCCACGACCTTCGGCACGAGGAAGAAATTCTCTTCGGTCGCCGGCGCGTTGACGACGATGTCGGCCGCCTTGCCGCCGTCGGTGACGACATCGCTGCGCTTCTTCATGTCCATCGGCGTCACCGAGGTCATTGGCTCGACACCGGAAACATCGACCTCGTTCAGCTGCTCGACGAAGCCCAGAATGGCGTTCAGCTCGCCGGTCATCCGTTCGGCATCCTCTTCGCTCACCGCGATGCGGGCGAGATGCGCGACGCGCTTCACTGTCTGAAGATCTACGGACATGTTTTTGCCTCGGGGAAAACCAGTTCGGGCTATAGCGGCGCCGCGCGCGCTGCGCAACATGCATCGTGCGAGAGACCAGGCTGTGCCGACGGCCCGCTCATCGGCTCTCAGAATACGTCTATGGCAGGGCAACGCCTTCGCACAGATAGTAGCTGCCGCTGTTGCCGCTTGCTTCGCTTTCGTCGTCGACGGGCCGAACCGACACGAGATCGATCTGCTTCGCGTTCATTTGCGTCACCGAGAGAACGTCGGGAAAGACATAACCCGGTTCCTGGCAGATGGCCGTCACCGCCCAGCTCGGCGAAGCCGTCGCCTTGCTGATCTGCAGAAACTCGCAATTGTATTCGACGCTTTGCAGGCCGTATGCCGAAAGCACGATGTTGCCGGCGTCGATCAGCGTTTGCAGCGTGTCCTTCTTGGCCTGTTTGCAAAGCTCCTCGGACTGAAGGTAGACGCCTTCGATGAAATCATCCGCGGCGAGCGCGGGCGACGCCGCGACCAGTATGGAAACGCAAAAAGATTGCCTCAAAGCCATGGTTTTATTCCATTTTGGCTGCTTCTAAATCGTAATCGTCTCGCCAATCTTGGGCAAAGCCACCTTGATGCCGGATCCTTCCAGGCCGGCCTCGAACTTGTCGGCGGTCGGGTCGATCATCGGAAAGGTGCCGAAGTGACAGGGAACCACGGTGTCGAACTTGAAGAAGCGCCGGCAGGCAAGTGCGGCCACCGCGCCGCCCATGGTGAAGCGGTCGCCGATCGGCACCAGGCCGATCTTCGGCTCGTGCAGCTCGTTGATCAGCGCCATGTCGGAAAAGATGTCGGTGTCGCCCATGTGGTAGAGCGTCTTGTCTTCCGGGAAATGCAGGACGAGGCCGCCGGGATTGCCGAGATAGGTGTTCTGGCCGCCATCGCCGGGAAATGAAGATGAATGCAGCGCCTGGACGAAAGTGGTGGTGAAGCTGCCGCAATCGACTGTGCCGCCGATGTTGCCCGGGTTGATCTTCTTGTCGCTGGCGCCCTTGCCGACCAGGTACATGCAGATCTCGAAATTGGCGACTAGCTGGGCGCCGCTTTTGCCAAGCACTTCCAACGCGCCGCTGATGTGGTCGCTGTGGCCATGCGTCAGCAGTACATGCGTGATTCCCTCCGCCGGTCCCTCCCAGCCGCCCTTCCAGGACGGATTGCCGATCAGATAAGGATCGATGAGGATCTTGGCATCAGCGGTCTCGATGCGAAAGGCCGAGTGGCCGTACCAGGTCAGTTTCATGAATGCATTCCTCGATTTTTATCTTGCCAAAGGATAGAACGCCGACGGCCCCGAGATCAAAGGGTTACTGTGTCCACCACGCGTTTGACAAAACACGTGGTGGTGAAATGCGAAGGGCGGCCGGTGGGCATTATCACGATCGAGGAATTGCCGGCGCGGCTGACCGGCGGCAAGACGCTGGCGGGACTTGACCTCGGCGACAAGACGATCGGCGTCGCGGTCTCGGACCAGAGATTTTCCTTCGCCCATCCGCGCCCGGTCATCATGCGAAGGAAATTCTCGCTCGATGCGGCGGTGCTGCTCGCCTTGCTGCATAAGGAGAATGCCGGCGCGGTGGTGATTGGGCTGCCGATCAACATGGACGGTTCGGAAGGTCCGCGTGCGCAGAAATCGCGCGCCTTCGTTCGCAACATGGCCCAGATGAGCGACCTGCCCTTCGTGCTCTGGGATGAGAGACTATCGACGGTCGCGGCCGAAAGGACGCTGATCGAGATGGATTTCTCGCGCCGCAAGCGCGCCGGCAAGATCGATTCGGCGGCAGCCGCGTTTATTCTGCAGGGAGTTTTGGACCGGCTTCAGTCGCTCCACGCATCCGCTCGAACGGAACCGGACCCGCCCAGCGCTGTTTGACCCAGCCGGCGATTTCGCGGCGACGGCGGAAAGCCCAAAGCGCCATCAGCAGCAACCCGTCGAAGACGCACGTCTTCGCCACCATGCCGGGAATGATCGCCGGATCGATGCCGAGCATCTGACCATAGAGCTGGAAGAAGAAGTCGTGCATCTGTCGGCTGAGCATCGTGTAGCCGAAATTGAGATCATTGGCCGACAGATAGAACCAGCCCCAGAAAATCGCCATCGGCGCCGCCCAGAACCCGAAGATGTAACGCATCAGCGGCCTCCCCTGTGATTGGAGCCGGTCTTGGAGACCGTTCGGCCTGATATGAGTGAGAGCAGCGAATTGTGAGCCGCGGCTTTTGCCATGTCATGCGCGACGGCATGGATCTCGCTTTCGCCGGAAGCCGCTGCCACAACCACGGACCGCCGCTCGGCAAGCATGGCGACATAGGACGCCAGAAGTGCCGTCAGCTGCACGGCAACCGCCATGAACAGCCCGTTGATGCCTTGCGCAGCACCTCCGATGACGATCAGCGACAACATGCCGGACGCGCAGATGAAGGCGATGCGGGCGACGCTGTCGGCGCCGGGACTGGTCGCGTCGTTGACCAGGGCTTCGACAAAGGCCCAGAAAAACAGAACCGCGACGACAAGCAATGCGGTGGCGAGCGGCGCCACGACAACGAAATTGTCGAGGTCGACGAAGCGGGTACCCTCGATTGTGGTGCCCAGCACGCCGAGTGCCGCCGCCACACCCCGGTTTCCGTCGATGCAGATGAGCGCAAGCAGGGCGAAAACAATCGCCCAGTGCAAGGCCAGAAAAGAGGTCAGTACCTGTCGCATCGGTGTTCCTGCTTCGCAAAGCAAGAGACGGCCAATCTGAACCATTCCCTGCTCGCGCCGGGACAGTGGGCCTTGCCGTCCGCCATCGCAACGGAAACCATTTGTTAAGGTTAACGGTGATTAGCCATACGCGGGAGGATGCCCGCCAACGCGTCAAAACTGTGGATGGCGCCGGTTTTTGCGATGCTCGCCGCTCAGTTCACCGGCGGATAGAGCGTGTCGATGATCATGCGTGCATCGTGGCGCGAGTCGACCATGCCATAGGTGTTGCGCCATTGGCCGGCCAAACGCGTCTCGACGAAAGCGTCGGCGATCCGCCCGGCCCCCAAACGGCGCAATTCCGCCGCCGCAGCCGACAGTGCCAGCTGCTCGGTCAGCAGCCGGGCCGAACCTTCGTCGGTTGAAGCAACCTGCATCGCCGCCTTCAGAACGCCGATCGTGCCGCGTCCGCCGGCGCCGAGATCACGGTCGATGCCGGCCAGCACATCCTCGAACAGGCCGGGCGCACGGCCGAGCACGCGCAGCACATCAAGCGCCATGACATTGCCCGAGCCTTCCCAGATCGCGTTGACCGGGGCCTCGCGATAGTAGCGGGCGAGTGGCGCCTCCTCGACGTAGCCGTTGCCGCCTAGGCACTCCATCGCCTCATAGAGCAGCGGGGGCGCGATCTTGCAGACCCAGTATTTGACGACCGGCGTCATGGCCCGGGCAAACGCCGCCTCCCCGCGATCGCTGGCCGCCTCGTCGAAGGAGCGCGCCAACCGGAACGACAGCGCGGTGGCGGCGGCGACGTCGAGCGCCATGTCGGCCAGAACGCGCTGCATCAACGGCTGCTCGATCAGGGTCGAACCGAACACCTGGCGATGGCGGGCGTGGTGAACGGCCTCGGCGAGGCCCGCGCGCATGATCGCCGACGAGGCGATGGCACAATCGAGCCGGGTCAGGGTGACCATGTCCATGATCGTCTTCACACCGGCACCGGGTTCGCCGACCATCTCGCCGATGGCATTGACGAATTCGACTTCGGAGGAGGCGTTGGAACGGTCGCCGAGCTTGTCCTTCAGTCGCTGAAAGCGGAAGCCGTTGCCCGAACCATCACCGAGAACGCGCGGCACGAGGAAGCACGACAGCCCCTCCGGCGCCTGCGCCAGCACCAGGAACGCATCCGACATCGGCGCCGACATGAACCATTTGTGCCCCGTCAGACGATAAAACCCGCTGCCGGCGCGTTCCGCCCTCGTCACATTGGCGCGCACATCGGTGCCGCCCTGCTTCTCGGTCATGCCCATGCCGAGCGTCAGCCCGGTCTTCTCGACCGGCGGTTTCTGGCTCTGGTCGTATTTGCGCGTCGTCACGCGCGGCGCCCATTCGCGAAACAGTTTTGGGCTGGCCATCAAGGCCGCCAGCGAAGCGTTGGTCATGGTGATGGGGCACAGATGCCCGGTCTCGAGCTCCGCCGTCAGATAAAACCGGGCGGCACGGACTTGATGGCGGCGGCCGATCTCGGTGTCGCCGTTCTCCCACACCGAGGAATGCAGCCCGTTGGCCACAGAGCGGCGCATCAAGGCGTGATAGGCGGGATGGAACTCGACCACGTCGATGCGCCGTCCCTGGCGATCATGCGTCCTGAGCTTCGGCGTCTCGACATTGGCGAGGCGCGCCAGTTCCTGCGCCTCCTGCGTCAGCACGAAGCGGCCGAGACCGTCGAGATCTTTGCGCACCGGATCGGAAAAACGCTCCGCGAGCTGGATCAGCAACGGATCGCCCCGCCAGGCGTTGCCGCCCGTCAGCGGCGGCGGCTGGTTCGTCACGTCGTCGGTCACGCCCAATCCTTCTATCGTCAGAAAGCCACGAATCCGAGGCTGTCGGCTAGATATAGCCAAGCCATGCAGCGCGCGCGATGAAAATACCGGCCGATACAATCGGCCATCTATACGAAAAAATTGAGGAGAACGGCTGCAATGCAAAGCTGGCGCTTGCAGCCGCAAAGTCTCCACCCTATAGCAGCGCCTTGAGATGACCGACGCTTCGTCCCCCTATCCTCATCGCCATCTTCTGGGCATCCGCGACCTTTCCCCCGCCGATATCGAGCTGTTGCTCGACAGGGCGGACCGAGCGGTCGCGATCTCGCGGCAGTCCGAGAAGAAAACCTCGACGCTGCGCGGCCGCACACAGATCAACCTCTTTTATGAAGCCTCGACGCGCACGCAGTCGTCGTTCGAGTTGGCCGGAAAGCGGCTCGGCGCCGATGTGATGAACATGTCGGTGGCGAGTTCTTCGGTGAAGAAGGGCGAAACGCTCATCGATACGGCGATGACGCTGAATGCGATGCGGCCCGACATATTGATCATCCGTCACCAATCGGCCGGTGCGGCCGCGCTTCTGGCGCAGAAGGTCGGCTGCTCCGTCGTCAATGCCGGCGACGGCGCGCATGAACACCCGACACAGGCGCTGCTCGATGCGCTGACCATTCGTCGCGCCAAGGGCCCGCTGTCGAAGCTCATCGTGGCAATCTGCGGCGACATCCTGCATTCGCGCGTGGCACGTTCCAACATCATGCTGCTCAACGCGCTCGGCGCGCAGGTGCGCGTCGTCGCACCGTCGACGCTTCTGCCCACCGGCATCGAGAAGATGGGCGTCATCGTCACCCGCTCGATGGCCGAGGGCCTCAAGGACGCCGATGTGGTGATGATGCTGCGCCTGCAGCGCGAGCGCATGGAAGGCGCGTTCGTGCCTTCGGTGCGCGAGTATTTCCGCTATTTCGGCCTCGATGCGGAAAAACTGAAGGCGGCCAAGGGCGATGCGCTGGTGATGCACCCCGGGCCGATGAACCGCGGCGTCGAGATCGCCTCGGAAATCGCCGACGGTCCGCAGAGCGTCATCCAGGAACAGGTCGAAATGGGCGTCGCCGTGCGCATGGCCGTCATGGAAGCGCTGCTTGACCCGCGCCGCAATCATGAAGGCCGCGGCGCATGAGCATAACGGTCTTCGAGCGCGTCCGCATTATCGACCCGTCGCGCGGCATCGACGAAGTCGGCACCGTCGTCGTCGACGGCCGCAAGATCGTTGCCGCCGGCAAGGCGGCGCTGAACCAGGGCGCGCCCGAGGGCGCCACCGTTGTCGACTGCGCCGGCAAGGCGATCATCCCAGGCCTGATCGACGGCCGCGTCTTCATCGGCGAACCGGGCGGCGAGCATCGCGAAACCATCGCGTCGGCAAGTGTCGCGGCGGCGGCCGGCGGCGTCACCTCCATCGTCATGATGCCCGACACCGACCCGGTGATCGACAATGTGGCGCTGGTCGAGTTCGTGCTGCGCACCGCCAAGGACACGGCGATCGTCAACGTCTTTCCGGCGGCGGCGATCACCAAGGGCCTCGACGGGCGCGAGATGACCGAGTTCGGCCTGCTGCGCGAAGCAGGCGCCGTCGCCTTCACCGATGGTCGCCACACCATATCGAGCGCGCTGGTGATGCGCCGCGCGCTGACCTATGCGCGCGACTTCGGCGCCACCATCGTGCATGAGACGCAGGATGTGGACCTCGGTTCATCCGGCGTGATGAATGAGGGCCTCTACGCCAGCTGGCTCGGCCTTTCCGGCATTCCGCGCGAAGCCGAATCCATCCCGCTGGAACGCGACCTGGCCTTGGCGCGGCTGACGCGCGGTTCGTACCACGCAGCAAAGATCTCGACGGCGATGGCGGCAAACGCCGTTACGCGTGCGAAAATCGACGGGGCGACGGTGACGTCAGGCGTGGCGATCCACAATCTGTCGCTGAATGAAAACGATGTCGGCGAATACCGCACCTTCTTCCGCCTGACGCCGCCATTGCGCGCCGAGGAAGACCGGCTGGCGATGATCGATGCGGTCAGGGACGGCACGATCGACATCATCGTCTCCTCGCACGATCCGCAGGACGTCGACACCAAGCGCCTGCCCTTTGCCGATGCGGCGGCCGGCGCCATAGGGTTGGAGACGCTGCTGGGCGCCGCACTGCGGCTCTACCACAATGGCGATGTGCCGTTGCTGCGGCTGATCGAGACCCTGTCCACCGCTCCCGCAAAACTGTTCGGCCTGCCCGGCGGCACACTGAAGCCGGGCGCTGTCGCTGATCTTGCGGTTGTCGACCTCGACGAACCCTGGATCGTCAGCGAATGCGGCATTCGTTCGCGCTCGAAAAACACCTGTTTCGAAGGCGCGCGGCTACAAGGCAAGGTCTTGCAAACGCTGGTTGCGGGCCGCACAGTGTTCTCCGTCTGAGCCGGCCACCGCGCACCGCGCGTGATCCGGCTCGTCAGGGGGAAATGCGGGGGAAACAATGATTTACAGCCTCATCCCAACGCTGGTGTTCGGCTATTTGCTTGGCTCGATTCCGTTCGGGCTCCTGCTCACCCGCGCGGCCGGCCTTGGCGATGTGCGCAAGATCGGCTCCGGCAATATCGGCGCCACCAACGTTCTGCGCACCGGCAACAAGGGCCTTGCCGCCGCGACGCTGCTGCTCGACGCGCTGAAGGGCACGGCCGCCGTGCTGATAGCAGCCCATTTCGCGCCTGACCTGGCGATCTGGGCCGGTCTCGGCGCCTTTCTCGGTCATCTCTTCCCGGTCTGGCTCGGTTTCAAGGGCGGCAAGGGCGTCGCCACCTATCTCGGCGTGCTGATCGGCCTTGCCTGGCAGGTGGCGCTGATCTTTGCCATCGCCTGGCTGGTGATGGCATTCCTGTTCCGTTATTCCTCGCTGGCGGCGCTGACGGCGGCGGTCATCGTGCCGATCGCCCTCTATGTCCTGAGCACACCGCAGAATGCGGCCTTGTTCGTGGTTATGAGCATCATCGTTTTCATCAAGCACCGGGAAAACATTTCGCGCCTGCTTGCCGGCACCGAGGGCAAGATCGGAGCCAAGGGTTGAGCGAGCCTGCCGCCGTGGTGAGTGGGCCGGCCGCAGGGCCGCGTCTCAGCGACCGGCAGCGGCTGAGCTGGCTGCGGCTGATCCGCACCCAGAATGTCGGCCCCGCATCGTTTCGCGACCTCATCAACCGTTTCGGTTCGGCCGAGGCGGCTCTGGAGATACTGCCGGAACTGATGATTTCAGGCGGCGCCATCCGGATCGCTCGCATCCCTTCCATTGCCGAAGCCGAGGCCGAACTGGAATTAGCCGGAAAGGCCGGCGCCCGCTTTGTCGGGATCGGTGAAGCAGATTACCCACCCCTATTGCGCAACATGGACCATCCGCCGCCGTTGCTGGCGGTAAAGGGCAACGCAGCTGTTTTTCGGCTGCCGGGTGTCGCCATCGTTGGGGCACGCAACGCGTCCCTGGCCGGCATCAAGATGGCACGCATGCTGGCGGCCGACCTCGGCCGCGACGGCTACGCAATCGTCTCCGGCCTTGCGCGCGGCATCGACACGGCGGCGCATCAGGGCAGCCTGGCGACCGGCACGATCGGCGTCCTGGCTGGTGGTCTCGACCTGCCTTACCCGCCTGAAAATGCCGGCCTGTGCGAGGAAATCGCCGAGCGCGGCGCCATTATCTCGGAAATGCCGTTCGGCTGGCAGCCGCGCGCCCAGGATTTCCCGCGCCGCAACCGCCTTGTCGCGGGTGCGGTCCTTGGGCTGGTGGTGGTCGAGGCAGCGCAACGCTCGGGCTCCCTGATCAGCGCCCGGCTTGCCGGCGAAATGGGCCGACTGGTCTTCGCCGTCCCGGGCTCACCGCTCGATCCACGCGCCGCCGGTACCAACGGCCTGCTCAAAGATGGCGCCACCCTGGTCACCGAGGCATCGGATATTTCCAGGGCAATCGCCCCGCTGACCGGCATGCGAGCGCCCGACGTGCCGCCGTTCGAAGAGCCGCCCGACTTCTCGGCCACACCACCGCCCGGCGAAAGCGACCGCGCCTGCGTCATCGAGGCGCTCGGCCCAACGCCAGTGGCGGTCGACGAGATCATCCGCCACACCGGCCTGCACCCGGCCCAGGTCTTCATGGTGCTGCTGGAACTCGACCTCGCCGGCCGCCTCGAGCGCCATGCCGGAGGGAATGTATCGCTGGTGTTCGGGGAGCCTTCCGTCTGACGCTGTTCGCATTTTCGCGCCGCCGAACTCCTTCGAGAAGTTCGGCGAGGATGGCCTTTCAGCCGGCTTTCCGCTTTGCCGCGCCTGTGCTCATCTGTTCGACGCCAAGACCGGCCGGCGATTGTAGGGAAAAGGTCTGATATCCCGAGGCAAAGGTCTCAAGCAAAAGTTGGCTCTTGCCACTCGCGTCCGTTGGCACCAATCTCGCTCAGCCGCTCATCGGTGGATGTCGGCATGACAGGATCTTGCCATGACCCGCGATCAGATGCTCGCCCACCTGCGGTCCGCCGATGCCGTCGCGCGCGACACGGCGGCGCATGGGCACCATCCGTTCGGTTGCGTGCTGGTCGGGCCGGACGATCGCGTGCTGATGCGGCAGGGCAATCTCGACACGGTGCGCCATGCCGAGACGGAGCTCGCCCGGCGCGCGGCGGCGGCCTATGAGCCGGAGTTCCTGTGGCAATGCACGCTGGTCTCAACCTTCGAGCCGTGCGCCATGTGCGCCGGCACGATGTATTGGGCCAATATCGGGCGGCTGGTTTACGGGGTCGAGGAGACCGAGCTGCTGGCGCTCACCGGAGATCACGCGGAGAAACCGACGATGAGCCTCTCTTCGCGCACAGTCCTCGACTCCGGCCAGAAAAAGATCGAGGTCTTTGGCCCCTTCCCCGAAATCGCCGACGAGTTGCTCGCACCGCACCGCGATTTCTGGAAGCGTTGACGGCTTCCCCACCGGTTGTGGTGTGCCCTTCCCGAGAGATGGGTGACAGTTTATCGCGTGGATTTGGTGAGCGCGATGGGATTCGAACCCATGACCTACTGATTAAAAGTTATCGCTGACTTTTCGGTCTAACCGATTGAGATAGCTACTAAATCCTTGATGAACCTCCTCTTTCCGATCGCCAAAAAGCGACAAAGTCGGAAATAGCGGGTGTGTTCGGCAGCACGGTGCCGGACACACCCCAAGGGTCAACGAGGAAAAATGTCGATACAACCAATAGGTGCCGGGTCGAAAAAGCCCTGGCCGGAAGGCACCATCGAGGACTGGCAGCAAGGGGCCAGTTATGGGTGGCTCGCAGACAAGTATGGGCGATCGTACAGCACGGTCGTCAAGCTCGTCCGTCGAGCCAAGGAAATGGGGACGAAGCGGATCGAAATCACGTCGAGCAGGCG
>NZ_RZTF01000099.1:0-2206 GCF_004023175.1 Mesorhizobium sp. M7A.F.Ca.MR.362.00.0.0 | reverse complement strand
CCCTTGAGCTATGGCCACCACTCGGTCGGGATCCGCTTGAACAAATACCGGGAAATCGATCATGCCTTCTCCTATCAGGAGATGGCTGATCAAATCCGGGTCAACCGACTCACGGTGCGGAAAATGGAGCTTGGGCTCCACGATTTCACCGTACGGGAGCTGCAGAGCCTGGCTACCGTGATGAGCACCAGCATAGAGGAGTTGATGAAGCCATTCGCACCATGATCGATGATCGCATGAAGAACTACTGGGGCGCCGTCCGCGGCATGCGGAGGGCGCCCGATGCGCAGAGCCGAGCCGACTGGCTCAAAGGTCCATTCCAACTGGCTATCACGCTGGAGAAGGACCCCAGGCTCCGAGCGCTGCTCGCCAACATCCACCAGGAAAACAACCAGCCGGCCTAGAGCCGGCTTTTTTTATGGGAGAAATAAAAAGTGAACGAAAACCTGAAGCCGACGATCGCCGAGCTGCTGAACCTCAAAGCGCAGCTCGATCCGCTCGAGGCGAAGTTTGAGGCCGCCAAGGAGGTCATCCGCGCGGCCGGCGCCGATAGCTACGACGTCCCTGGCGTCGGCAAGGTCATCGTCAGCGCCCCTGTCTTGAGGACCGCCAAGGGCACGGCGATCGTCATCGACCCCGAGAAGCTCGAACAAGCGAGCGCAAAACTCAAAGCGCAGCTCTTCACCCTTGGAATTCTGAAAACCGAGACGATCTATACAAGGGCTTCGAAATCCAAGGTCGAAGTCAAGCTCGTTGAGGAGGTCAGGAAGGCAGCGTGAACGGCATACACTGGGAAGGCGACATCGCCTTTCTGCTTCAAGGCGAGAAGATAACAACCGCCTTCAATTTCGAGATACCAAGTCCGTTCGAGCCGAGCAAGAACCCTTGCGATCATCGCATTGATCTCCGAGCTGAAGTCGACCCTTCCCGCTTTCCCGCCGACCCGCTGGTAGACGCCATGTTACCCATCCCCCAGACCATGGGGGAACAAGCGGTGTTCACCTCTCAACAAGACATCTCAATCATCCTGGCGACATTGTCCAGGATGTCGGGCCCAACCCGCCTCCCGATCGCTCCTTTCTGGAGCGTCCGACCTGACAAGATCATCAGATCCCTCGGATACACCAACGTCCAGCCTCTCGTCCTCACCGGCGTGCGGGCTAAGGACAAGCGTTTCGTTGACCAGGTCTTGGAAGCGGCCCCCTACCTGCCCCGCCGGCTCGTGCTGCAGGGCGAACCATCCCTCGTTCTCCGCCCGGAGGCGAGAAGAACAAGCACTACTCTAGGACAAGTCAACGTCGCCGATCTGATCTCCCTACCGTGGGAGGCGTACGGC
This sequence comes from Mesorhizobium sp. M7A.F.Ca.MR.362.00.0.0, assembly GCF_004023175.1. Lineage (NCBI taxonomy): Bacteria > Pseudomonadati > Pseudomonadota > Alphaproteobacteria > Hyphomicrobiales > Phyllobacteriaceae > Mesorhizobium > Mesorhizobium sp. M7A.F.Ca.MR.362.00.0.0. The sequence continues at coordinate 870 of NZ_RZTF01000099.1, read as the reverse complement.
GCCCATCTGCTCAAGCAGCACATGCTTTCAAAAGGACACTGAAATGACCAACGACAACAACCAGCGCCAGGCCAACGTCATCGCCGCCGTCTTCCATTCCTCCGAATATGGTCGCTCGAAGAAGTACCACTACTTCTGCCCATACCCGGTGCGTGTCGATGACCACGTCATCGTCGACAGCCCGATCGGCGGCTACACCTGCGTCAAGGTCGTCGACATCCTCCCGCAGGGCTCGATGAAGGTAAGGCGACGAAGCACGTCATCCAGGTCGTCGACGACAGCGACTACAAGGCCCAGGCCGAGCGAGCCAAGCGCATGGCCGAGCTGGAGGCCGCTCTGGAGAAGCGGACCAAGGAGTACTCCAGGATCCAGTTCTACAAGAAGATGGCCGAGATCGACCCCGTCTCCGCGAAGCTGGTCGCCGAGCTGGAGCAGTTGGCGGCATGACCGACGACCACCAGCGGTTCTGCCGGATCAGCTACTGGAAGCGGAACGGCGACGGCTTTCTGTCTTCCTCCTCCCGAGACGAGCAATGGGACGAGTGTGTGGTCGGGCCGCTGAGCACCTACTCCCCCTACGGGGAGCAGCGGTTCCCTCGGGGTCCGAACTCCGACTACCAGATCCAGAGCCTCGTCTCGCTCCTGCGCCAGGCCTACGAGTTCGGCCAGCGCGCCAAGCTCGCCGAAATCCAACACACACTGGGGATCAGATCATGATCGAGCACGACCTGAAAGTCCTGCGTTCAATCGCAGGCGACCCTGACGCCATCGACGGGTGGGGCGCCGCTGTCGGCGCCTCACTCGGCTACCTGCAGGGCTCCGGCTACGCCACCAGAGGCATGCGGCCGGAGCCCACCGAGAAGGGCTGGAA
>NZ_RZTF01001000.1:0-289 GCF_004023175.1 Mesorhizobium sp. M7A.F.Ca.MR.362.00.0.0 | reverse complement strand
GTCCATGGGGAGGCAAACTGGATGGGCATGACCGAGGCCGCCAGGATGTTTGCGGATGCGGGCGGCATCGTGATCGGCGAGCGCTATCGTGTCGACCGCGACAGCGTGGCCGGCATGTCGTTCCGGGCCGACGCACGGGAGACATGGGGTGTGGGCGGCAAAGCTCCGCTACTTTGCTTCGACGGGTCGTTCGGCTCATCGCATGGCATCGTCTTCGCCGGCTCCGGCGGTTTCAAGACGACGTCGGTGACAATTCCGACCGCGCTCAAATGGGGCGGCGGTCTTATCG
>NZ_RZTF01000999.1:0-290 GCF_004023175.1 Mesorhizobium sp. M7A.F.Ca.MR.362.00.0.0 | reverse complement strand
AAGTGAAAGACGCGGTTGAAAGCATCTTTGGAGTGAAAGTTGACAAAGTCAACATCATGAACTACAAAGGCAAATCAAAACGTGTCGGACGCTACACTGGTATGACTAGCCGTCGCAGAAAAGCGATCGTAAAACTTACTGCAGACAGCAAAGAAATCGAAATTTTTGAAGCTTAATTATCTGTAAAAAGAAGGAGGGAAATTCAAAATGGCGATTAAAAAGTATAAACCGACCTCTAATGGACGTCGTGGCATGACAACTTCAGATTTTGCTGAAATCACGACTGACAA
>NZ_RZTF01000998.1:0-294 GCF_004023175.1 Mesorhizobium sp. M7A.F.Ca.MR.362.00.0.0 | reverse complement strand
CGCATCAACGAGACTTGCAAAAAATTCTTTTACTTTTGCAAGAAAACCTTGACCTTCTTCACTTTCAATAAATGCATTAAATTTATCTTTTGCATCTTGCAGCTGATCTCCAACCTGATTCCAGTTGATATCCAGCTCTTTAAGCTTATTGAAGAAATCCATCAATGTTTGCTTTTGAGTATCGCTTAACGAAATATTAAGCTCGCTTGCTGCATCATTGATGATTTTTTCCAGTTCAGCATCTGTCGACGGTTTATTTTCCGCGATTTTTTCTTTGATTTTTGCCATTAGTGC
>NZ_RZTF01000997.1:0-294 GCF_004023175.1 Mesorhizobium sp. M7A.F.Ca.MR.362.00.0.0 | reverse complement strand
GTCATATTGAGTCTGAAGTAAGTAGATGGGCATTGAAATATAGAATGGTACGAGAAAAAGATGCAACAGTAATTACAAAAAGAATTGAAACTAAGAAATTCGATGATGTTTCGACAGTATTAATTGACGTTGGCGGCGGTTCTACAGATGCAGTTTTATTACCAGAAGGACTTAACGCAGCAGTTAAACGTGACAGTTTCCAAGTAATCAATATTGATCCTTTCTTGGGTAGATTAAACAAGTTGCTTGTAGATAAACTAATTCAACACTTTGCAGATGTAAGATTATTAGAAA
>NZ_RZTF01000996.1:0-297 GCF_004023175.1 Mesorhizobium sp. M7A.F.Ca.MR.362.00.0.0 | reverse complement strand
ACCCTGTTATCTGATACCGCTGGTACGGTATCGGTTGGTTGCGGGGGCCGGATTTGAACCGACGACCTTCGGGTTATGAGCCCGACGAGCTACCAGGCTGCTCCACCCCGCGTCCGATGGAAGCGCACTATACTCTCCATGATTTATGATGCAACCCCTTTTTGCAGATAATTGAATGAACGCCATTTTATTGCTGATTTTACCCGCAATCTGCCGATTTTTTAGCAACCTGCCGGTGGCGACTTTTTTGTTGGCAGGCGATTCCTTTATCCATGGCCGTTTGATCTCGTATGCCGT
>NZ_RZTF01000995.1:0-297 GCF_004023175.1 Mesorhizobium sp. M7A.F.Ca.MR.362.00.0.0 | reverse complement strand
TCTCCGTTCAGCTCTGTCATCTCAAATATATTGAGCTCCACAAAAAGAGAAAGATTACGGTATATAGTATCAAAGCTTAAACCAGGATAATCATTTTTCAATGCATCCAGTACATCTTTAGCCGTAATATACTTATTTTTAGCTGCAAACAGCTCTAGAATATCTTCTCGTTTTCCGGTATGCTTATAGCCCTCTTCTTTTAGTATGTCTAATGCTTGTTCTACATTCAATGGTGACACCTCCCAATTTTCTGGAATATATATAGTAACCGTTACGATTTATTCAACTAATGGAAGT
>NZ_RZTF01000994.1:0-298 GCF_004023175.1 Mesorhizobium sp. M7A.F.Ca.MR.362.00.0.0 | reverse complement strand
GCATAGTCAGAATGAAAAAGTATAAATCATATAAAGGGACAGTCGGTAAAATCGCACCTAATATTTTAGACCGTAAGTTTACAGTTGAAGTCCCTAATACGAAGTGGGTAACCGATATTTCAGAGCTTAAATTATTTGGTGAAAAGCTCTATTTATCACCTGTTTTAGACTTATTTAATGGGGAAATAATTACATACACAATTGGTCATAGACCCACGTATTCCCTTGTTTCAGAAATGTTGGAGAGAGCATTAGAAAAGTTACCAGAGGAACACCAATTACTGATGCATTCCGATCA
>NZ_RZTF01000993.1:0-298 GCF_004023175.1 Mesorhizobium sp. M7A.F.Ca.MR.362.00.0.0 | reverse complement strand
ATTTTTCCCCTACGATCATTCAATTCCTTCATTATTGCTTCCTTCTTTGAATTCCATAAATTTAAAGCATCATCTTCATTCATATATTTAATAAATGTTTGCAAAGCCTCATTCTTCATCATCCAGTCTGTTAAAAATTCTACTCTTTTAATTTTACGCTTTGGTATATGGCTCTTTATAAAATCTTGAATAGCATCATTAACAGGATCCACTTCAATAATTTCGTTACTTATCTCATTCTTTAACTTGTATGTGATAAATCCTATTGGATTTTCTATTTTATAATTATCTCTAATTG
>NZ_RZTF01000992.1:0-299 GCF_004023175.1 Mesorhizobium sp. M7A.F.Ca.MR.362.00.0.0 | reverse complement strand
AGAATTTCGCCGATACCCCCGCGCGGGCCGCTCGATAGTAGCCGAAAGTCATTGGCGATTTTCGACAGCTTTGCTGCTATCCTCTTCAGGAGGCCCATGTGAAGCATGAAGGCCCCCATGTCCCAGCTTGCCTCAAACAAATCCTTGGACCCGACCAGCTGGAGCCCGGTGCTGTGGGACAGGTACTCGAGCGCCCGCGCCCTGTAGAAGGGCGTCGCGGTTACTCCCGTCCCGATCGCGGTTCCGCCGAGATTGACTTCGAGAAAACTCTGCGGAAGCCGTCCTCATCCGACAACAGC
>NZ_RZTF01000991.1:0-300 GCF_004023175.1 Mesorhizobium sp. M7A.F.Ca.MR.362.00.0.0 | reverse complement strand
AGATCCTTTTTTGCTGCTTACTCAATTAATGTACCTTTTAGTTAAGTTAGTATTTTACAATCTTTCTTAGGTAAATACGGTTACTAAAAAGTTTATTTTAGTTTTTATAAATATTCGAATCTTTTCCTCAACGAGGACTATAAACGCTTTCACATGTTCCAGGCGCTGGTTCATAAAAACAATGTTGTTTAAATTGACCAGCAAAAGGTTGGTCATACCATGTTGGAGGACACGGACCATATGGATTAAAGTACCAAAGAGCATATTTCGCTGGGTGATCTCTCCAATATTCCAAATTCT
>NZ_RZTF01000098.1:9395-17945 GCF_004023175.1 Mesorhizobium sp. M7A.F.Ca.MR.362.00.0.0 | reverse complement strand
GTCGTGTGTTTCTCGATGGTGGTCTCGGGGGGGCTGTTCCTCGCCGGCCTCGATCCCTGGACGGCAAGTCTGATCGGCATCGGTGTCAGCGCGCTGATCGGCGCGGCCATGGGCTTCTTCGTGACGGTGATAGGCCTCAACCATTTCATCACGTCGCTGGCGGCCATGGTCATCGTGCGCGGCATGTGCCTTGTGGTCACCAAGGGCACGCCGCTGTCGCTGTTCACCCTGCCGCCGGCTTTCAAGGCCATCGGCCAAGGCAGTCTCAACAACATCCCCTATGTCATCCTGATCTTCATCGTCGTGGTGGCGATCTTCGACTTCCTGCTGCGTCGCGCCACGGCCTTCCGCAAGGTTTTCTACACCGGCTCCAACGAGAAGGCCGCGCAGTTCTCCGGCATCAGGACCAATCAGGTGAAGTTCTGGGTCACGGTGCTGTGCTCGACGCTGGCCGGACTGGCCGGTGTCATCTACATGGCGCGCTTCGGCGCGGCGACACCGACCTTCGGCGCCGGCATGGAACTCAACATCATCGCCGCGGCCGTCATCGGCGGCGCCTCGCTCAATGGTGGCTCGGGCACCATCTTCGGAGCGATCCTCGGCATGGCGTTGCTGTCGGTGGTGACGAGCTCGCTTATCCTGCTCGATGTCTCGGTCTATTGGCAGGACATGATCAAGGGATGCATCCTGCTCGCAGCCGTATCGATCGATCACTTCCTGCATCGCAAGAAGTCCTGAACTCTAAAGGCACCGCAGCAAGACCATGGCCCCTCCCAACACCCGCGACGACATCGCCGCTGTTCGTCAAATGCACCAGGCGCTTGTCCTGCATTACGTCGAAGGCAAGACCCAGGCCGAGATCGCCGGGGAACTCGGCATCTCGCACGCGACGGTCAACCGGCTGATCAAGCGCGGCCACCAGCTCGGCCTCGTCGAGATCAAGATCAAGTCACCGATCGACCATCTGGTCGACCTGGAAGCACGGCTGGTTGCGCTGGGCGGCATCGAGCGGGCGATGGTGGTGCCGTCGGTCTCCGAGAATCCGCACACGGCCCTGCAGCGGGTCGGCGAGGCGGCGGCTGGGCTGCTGCTCGACACCATCAAGGACGGCGACACGATCTCGATCACCGGCGGCAAGGGCGTCAGCGCGCTGGTCGCCGGTCTCAAGCCGGGGCGCCGATACGACGTCGAGATCATTCCCGCAACCGGCCTGGTGCAGGGCAAGCACTACACCGACGTCAACCACGTCGCCTCGCTGATGGCCGACAAGCTCGGCGGCCGCGCCTATCAGATTCATGCGCCGCTGTTTGCCGACACCGTGCAGCAGCGCGAAATGCTGATGGGCATCAGCTCCGTCGCCGACGTGTTTCGCAAGGCGCGCGAGGCGGATGTCGCGGTGGTGGGTGTCGGCTCCATCCTAACCGACGATTCCAGCTACTACGACCTGCATCCGTCCTCGAATGCCGATCGCCAGGCGATCGAGAAGTCCGGGGCGACGGGCGAGCTGCTCGCTCATCTCATCGACCGCCAGGGCAAGCTCTGCAACTACTCGCTCAACCGTTCGCTGGTCTCGTTGACGCTGGACGAGTTCGCGACCATCCCGCGCTCGATCGGCATTGCAAGCGGCCCCAGCAAGGTCGCGCCGATCCTCGCCGCCCTGCGCGGCAACCATCTCGACACCATCGTCACGGACGAGGCCACGGGGCTCCAGATCCTCGAGCTGGCCGAACAGGAGGTAGCATGAATTCTCGACAGATCCAGCGGCAGATCGGCAAGTCCGGCATATCGGCGTCGGCCGTAGGCCTGGGCACCTGGGCGATTGGCGGGTGGATGTGGGGCGGCACCGACGAGAAGGAGTCGGTCAGGGCGATCGAAGCCTCGATCGATGCCGGCCTCAGCCTGATCGATACAGCGCCGGCCTACGGTCTTGGCCGCAGCGAGGCGATCGTCGGCACCGCCATCAAGGGCAAGCGCGACAAAGTGGTGATCGCGACCAAATGCGGGCTGAACTGGCATTCGGGCAAGGGCGGCCATTTCTTCGATCAGGACGCCAAGCCTGTGCATCGCTATCTCGGCGCCGACGGCATCGCCTATGAGGTCGAGCAGAGCCTGCGCCGTCTGGGCACCGACTACATCGACCTCTATATCACCCATTGGCAGGATCCGACGACCCCGATCGCCGAGACGGTGGCGGTGCTGGAAAAGCTCAAGGCAGCCGGCAAGATCCGCGCCATTGGCGCCAGCAACATCAGCGCCGAGGATCTTGGCCATTATATCGACGCCGGCCAGCTCGATGCGATCCAGGAGCGCTATTCGATGATCGACCGCGACCTCGAGAGCAGCCTGCTGCCGATCACCCGCCGCCATGACATTGCCACCCTCAGCTACTCGTCGCTGGCGCTGGGCCTGCTCACCGGCACGGTCGACCCAGAGCGCACATTCGGCGGCGACGACCAGCGCAAGGACAACCCACGCTTTTCCACGGCCAACCGGCAGAAGGTGGCAAAGCTGAAAGAGGCAATCGCCCCGATCGCCGAAAGCCACCAGGCGTCGATGGCGCAGATCGTTATCGCCTGGACGCTCGCCCAGCCGGGTATCACCTTCGCCCTGTGCGGCGCGCGCAATCCCGAGCAGGCGCTCGACAATGCACGGGCCGGCGAGATCACGCTTGCGGCAAGCGAGCTAGCGGCAATCGACGCCGCGGCAGCCGCGCATCTCACCGCGATGGATGCCTGAGCAAAAAAGGCAACAGCCCCGATGAACCGTAGTCATACAATCGCTGGTCTGCGCGACCGGCCTGATATCGCCGTGCTCGTCATCGGTGGCGGCATCAACGGCATCAGCGTCTTTCGCGAACTGGCCCTGCAAGGCGTCGATGTCGTGCTGGCGGAGAAGGGCGACTATTGCAGCGGCGCCAGCGCCGCCCTGTCGCGCATGGTGCATGGCGGCCTGCGCTACCTCGAAAACGGCGAGTTCAAACTGGTGCGCGAATCGCTGCTCGAACGCGACCGGCTGCTGAGGAATGCCCCGCACTATGTGGCTCCGCTGCCGACGACGGTGCCGATCTTCGACATTTTCTCCGGTCTCGCCAACGGTGCGGTGCGTTTCCTGGGGTTGACGCGGCGGCCGAGCCGGCGCGGGGCGCTGGTCATCAAGGCCGGGCTTGCCATGTACGACCTTTTCACCGCTGCACGGCGTTTGATGCCGACGCACCGGTTCAGGGGCCGCGCCGAAACCCTGAAGACATGGCCGGCGATCAATCCGGCGATCCGCAATTCGGCGACCTATTACGACGCTTGGGTAAGTCGGCCCGAACGCCTCGGCCTGGAGATGCTGCTGGACGCCATGGCGAGCGCGACGAATGCCCGCGCCTTGAACTACGCTCAGGCGTCGTCGACCGGCGACGGCCTTGTCATCACCGACACGCTGACCGGCGAAAAGTTGCCGGTGCGGGCGCAACTGGTCATCAACGCCACCGGCGGCTGGATCGACCTGACCAACAAAGCCATCGGGGCGGCGGCGCAGACTATGATGGGCGGCACCAAAGGCTCGCATCTGATCGTCGACAACGCAGAACTGTTCGACGCGCTCGGCGGCCACATGGTCTATTACGAGAACGAGGACGGACGCATCTGCATCCTGTTTCCCTATCTAGGCAAGGTGCTGATCGGCTCGACCGACATCCGGGTCGACGATCCGGACAAGGTCCGTTGCGAGGAGGACGAGCAGCGCTACATCCTGCAGTCGCTCGCTTTCGTCTTTCCCTCGATCAAGGTTAGCGATGACCAGATCGTGTTTCGCTTCGCAGGGGTACGCCCGTTGCCCGCCAGCGAGGACAGTTTTACCAGCCGAATACCGCGCGATCATTTTTGCGAGTTCGTAGAAGCGAGCGGGCATCTGCCGGCGACACTGTGCATGATCGGCGGCAAGTGGACCACCTTCCGTTCATTTGGAGCGCTGGCCGCCGACATGGCGTTGAAGCGGCTTGGGCTCGCGCGCGGCAAGGGCACGCAGGACATGGCCATCGGTGGCGGCCGCGATTTCCCCGCCGATCCGGACGCCTGGTGCGCGTCATTCGCCGCCGAGCATGGCCTGCCGGTCGAGCGCGCGCGCACACTTCTGCAGCGCTATGGCACGTCGGCCAGGGATTTCGTTTCGCACCCGGCGGGCGAACAGATGCTGCCGCGGTCGGACTATTCGGCAAACGAGATAGGGCGCATCATCGAGCGCGAGCAGGTCGAGTGCCTCGCCGACCTGTTCCTGCGCCGCACCACCATCGCCATTTCGGGCGGTCTCAGCTTCGACCTCGTCAATGCCGTTCTCGACATGCTGGCGGCGCACAAGGGCTGGAGCGCCAGCGAGGCCGCCACCGAGCGCGCGACCTTCCTCACCTTGCTGGCCGACCGGCACGGCATCGATCTCCAGACGCATCAAAGGAGCGCCCTATGCGCATAAACAAGAAAGTCCGCATGAACCGGCTGTTCGATGGCGGCCGCTGCCTCGACGTAGCCATCGATCACGGTGTCTGCAACGAGCCGAGCTTCCTTGCCGGGCTGGAAGACATGGCCGGTGTGGTCAATCAGTTGGTCAAGGCCGGCCCCGACGCCATCCAGATGAACTACGGCCAGGCCGATCTGCTGCAGGCCGTGCCTGGCAAGGACAAGCCGGCGCTGGTGATGCGCATCGACATGGGCAATCCCTATAACAGGATACGCCACCGGGCGATGTGGGCGGTGCTGCAGAACGAAGCCGAGCCCTTGCTTGGCGCCATCGAGATGGATGCGGCTTGCGTCGTGGTCAATCTGTTCATGCTGCCCGACGAACCCGACCTGTTCCGGCAATGCGTGCAGAACATCGCCCGCGTGCGCGCCGATTGCGAGAAATACGGCCTGCCGCTGATGATCGAGCCGCTGGCCATGCTGCCGGTCGCAGAGCATGGCGGCTACATGGTCGACGGCGATGCCGAAAAGATCGTCACCTTGACCCGGCTTGCCCGTGAAATGGGTGCTGATATCGTCAAGGCCGATCCGACCACCGATCCCAACGACTTCCACCGCGTCGTCGAGGCGGCGCGCTGCCCGGTGCTGGTGCGCGGCGGCGGCAAGGAGGATCTGCGTGCCGTGTTCGACAAGTCGGCCGCCTTGATGGCACAGGGTGCGCTTGGCATGGTCTATGGCCGCAACATCTACCAGCACGCCAACCCGAGCGCTGTCGTGCGCGGGCTGATGGCGATCATTCACGACGATGCCGATGGCGGCACGGCCTGGGATCTGTACAACCAGGCTTAGGCTGCGGCCTCGGGAGGCGCCAATGGCAAGCTATATCCTCGGTCTCGATGCCGGCAACACCGTCATCAAGGCCATCCTCTTCGACCTGTCCGGCCGCGAACTGGCATTCGCCGCCCGTGACGGCCGCTCGTCCATGCCAAAGCCCGGACATGTCGAACGCGACCTCGACGAACTCTGGCGCAACGCGGTTTCGGTCATCGGCCAATGCATCGCTGAAGCCGGCATCGACGCCGGCGAGATAGTCGCCATCGGCTGCGCCGGTCATGGCAACGGGCTCTACGCGCTCGATCGCACGGGCGCGCCATTGATCGGCATCCAGTCGCTCGACACACGCGCGGTCGGCATCGTTGCCGAATGGGCAAAACAGAATGTCGGCGACCGCACCTATGCACATTGCCTGCAACGGCCGTGGGCGGCGCAGACACCGACCCTGCTTGCCTGGCTCAAGCGCTTTTCGCCGGCTTTGTTCGCCAGCATCGGAACTGTGTTCCTGTGCAAGGATTTCGTCGTCAACCGCCTGACAGGTGCGCGCAGCAGCGACACTTCAGACATGTCGGGCTGCGGCCTGCTGCAGATGCAGGACCGCCGCTACGAGCCGGACCTGCTTGCCGCCTATGGGCTCGGCGATTGCATGGACCTGCTGCCGCCAGTGCTGGAATCGGCCGACATTGCCGGTCATGTGAGCGCGGAGGTGGCGGCCCTGACGGGACTGCGCGCCGGCACGCCGGTCGTCGCCGGGCTGTTCGATGTCGTCGCCAGCGCGGTCGGTTCGGGCGTGACCAGAACCGGCGCCGCATCGGTTATCGCAGGGACCTGGAGCATCAACCAGGTCATTACCGACGAACCGATCCGCGACCCTTCGATCTTCATGCTGTCGACTTTCGACCGCCAGCGCTATCTGGCGATCGAATCCAGTGCCACCTCGGCCGCCAATCTCGAATGGATCGTTCGAGAATTCCTCGAACATGGTGGCGAAGCCGGCAAGTCGCCGTTCGAATTGTGCAGCGAACTGGTGGCGTCCGTCGATCCCAACAGCGACATCCCGATCTATCATCCCTTCCTTTACGGCTCGCAGCAGAATGGCCATGCGCGCGCAGGCTTCTATGGCATCGCCGGCTGGCACAGCCGAGCCCATCTGCTGCGTGCGCTGTTCGAGGGCGTTGCCTTCGAGCATAAGCGCCATGTCGAGACCTTGCACAAAGCGGGCGCTGATTTCGACCAGGTGGTGCTGTCGGGCGGAGGCTCGCGCAGCAGCGTCTGGCCGCAGATATTCGCCGATGTGCTCGGCGTGCCCGTCACCGTGGCGCGCAGCCGCGAAACCGGCGCGCTGGGAGCGGCGATCGCGGCGGGCACCGGCGTCGGCATTTTCGCGGACTACAGCGCAGGTGCCGCCGCCATGACGGCGGCCGCCCGACATTTTGTACCCAACGAGGCGGTTGCCGATGCATATGCGGGACGGTATCGACTGTACGGCGAGATCAACCAGGCGATGACCCCGATGTGGGAGCGCATCGCCGGACAGCAGGCGCGCACGTGACCGAAGCTCCACCGTCCCCGTTCGGCAGTTACGACTATGTCATCGTCGGCGCCGGCTCCGCCGGCTGCGTGCTCGCCAACCGGCTCTCCGCCGATCCGCGCAACAATGTGCTGCTGCTCGAGGCCGGGGGCAGCGACCGCTATCACTGGGTCGATATCCCGATCGGCTATCTCTTCTGCATGGGCAACCCGCGCACCGACTGGATGATGAAGACCGAGCCGGAAGCCGGTCTCAATGGACGCAGCCTCAACTATCCGCGCGGCAAGGTGCTTGGCGGCTGTTCATCGATTAACGGCATGATCTACATGCGCGGCCAGGCAGCCGACTACGATGGCTGGCGTCAGGCCGGCAATGCCGACTGGGGCTGGGACGACGTGTTGCCCTATTTCCTCAAATCGGAAGACTATCACGGCGGCAAAGGCGCCATGCACGGGAGCGGCGGCGAGTGGCGGGTCGAACGGCAGCGGCTTTCATGGCCGATCCTTGACGCCTTCCGGGACGCGGCCGAGGAACTCGGCATTCCGCGCACCGAAGACTTCAACACCGGCACCAATGAAGGCTCGGGCTATTTCGAGGTCAACCAAAGGAAGGGCGTGCGCTGGAACACGTCGAAGGCGTTTTTGCGCGGCATAGCGGGGCGCAAGAACCTGCGCGTGGTGCTCGGCGCGGAGACCGAACGGCTCGAATTCGACGGCCGGCGCGTCACCGGATTGGTTTTCCGCCAAGGCGGCCGCCTGCACCAGGTCCGCGCTGGACAGACGATCCTTGCGGCCGGCGCCATCAACTCGCCCAAGCTGCTCGAATTGTCGGGGGTGGGTCGCCCCGACCTGCTCTCGGGCATCGGCGTGGATGTTCGTCACGCCTTGCCGGGCGTCGGAGAAAACCTGCAGGACCATTTGCAGATCCGCACCGTCTTCAAGGTCGCCAACACCGCCACGCTCAACCAGCGCTATCACAATCTGGTCAGCCGTACGTCGATGGGGCTGGAATACGCGCTCAAGCGCAGCGGGCCGCTGTCGATGGCGCCGAGCCAGCTCGGCATCTTCGCCAGGAGCGATCCGCGTCTCGCAACCCCCGACCTCGAATACCATGTGCAGCCGCTGAGCACCGACCGTCTGGGCGAGCCGCTGCATCGCTTTCCCGCGGTCACCGTCTCGGTCTGCAATCTGCGTCCCGAAAGCCGGGGCAGCGTGCACATGGGTTCAGCCGACGTGCGGGAGGCGGCGAAGATCCGGCCGAACTATCTTTCCACCGAGGGAGACCGCAGCGTGGCCGTCGCGTCGTTGCGCCATGTCCGCAGCCTGATGAAGGCCCGGGCGGTGGCGCGCTTTGCGCCGGAAGAGATGCTGCCCGGCACGCAGTATGACAGCGACGAAGAGCTCATCCGCAAGGCCGGCGATATCGGCACGACGATCTTCCACCCCGTCGGCACCTGCAAGATGGGTTCGGATACGATGGCGGTGGTCGACGACGGCCTGCGTGTTCACGGGCTTGGCGGGCTGCGCGTGGTCGATGCCTCGATCATGCCGACAATCGTCTCGGGCAACACCAACTCGCCGGTCGTCATGATCGCGGAAAAGGCAGCCGAGATGATCCTGCAAGAGGCCCGCTGACCGCCATCGGCTTCAAGCCGCGGCAACACCGCGCGATCGCCGTCTCTCGGCCGCCGCGAGCAGATCGACGAAGGTGCGCACCTTGGCGGGCCGGAACCGGGCCGGCGGAAAG
>NZ_RZTF01000098.1:7967-9385 GCF_004023175.1 Mesorhizobium sp. M7A.F.Ca.MR.362.00.0.0 | reverse complement strand
ACCGCGTGGATGCCGCCTGACGGCAGGCTCCAGTCGGCAAATACCGGCACCAGCCGCCCCTCGGCGATATCGTCGCTGACGCTATAATCCGGAAAGACGCCGAGCCCGATGCCGGCGAGCACGCAAGCCAGGGCGGCGGGGCTCTTGTCGCACATGATGACCGGATTGAGTTCGGTCAGCACCGTCTCAGTGTCCCTGGAAAACAGCCATTGGCCGATGCCGCGCAACTGGGTGTTGCCGACCCAGGCCAGCGATCTTGCCTGGCGCGGCGTCACGTCGGGCGGCAGGCTCGCCGCGAAGCCAGGGCTCGCCACCACGATCTGCCGGATCGTCCCCAGGCGCCGCGCCTGGTTCGAGGAATCGGTGAGCCAGCCGACGCGGATGCCGAGATCGATCTGCTCGTCCACCAGATTGCTGACGGCGTCGTCGAAGATCGCCTCGACGCGCATATGCGGGTAGGTTCTGAGATAGGCGGCCATGACCGGAGCCACGATCTTGGTGCCGTAGTCGAGTGGCGCCGTCAGTCTCAGCGTTCCGCTCGGTTCGACGGCTCCGCGCGAGATTTCGCCATAGGCCGCCTCCGCTTCGCGCAGGATGATCATCGCGCGGTCATAGAAGAGGCGACCCTCTTCGGTCGGCGTGACACGCCGGGTCGTGCGCTGCAGCAGCGTTGCGCCCAGCTCCTCTTCGAGCTTGCCGATCTGATGGCTGACCACGGCCTTGGCGACGCCAAGCCGGTCGGCCGCGGCGGTGAATGAGCCGGTTTCCATCACCGTGGTGAAGTAGGCGAGCCGATTGAGGTTCAGAAGTTCGGCCAAGCTGGCTGCCCTTTGTATGATCAGATCAGACAGTTTGTATAATTGGGCGCCATTTATCGCAAGGCCGCCGTCTGCCACATATGAGCGACGGCCTCGACGAGTCCGGTGGCCGGGCAGGAATGGCAGCGACTATGAGCAATTCAGAAGTGACCTATCTTTTCGATCCGCTCTGCGGCTGGTGCTATGGCGCCACTCCGATGCTCGACCGGTTGTCGGCCGCCGGCCTGAACGTCGAACTGCTGCCGACCGGCCTGTTTTCCGGCGCCGGCGCGCGTCCGATGGATGAAGGCTTTGCGGCGCATGCCTGGGCGAACGACCAGCGCATCGAGCGCCTGACCGGACAATCCTTCACGCCGGCCTACCGGCACAATGTCCTCAATGTCCGTGGGACCCTGCTCGATTCCCATGCCGCCACACTCGGCATCAGTGCCGCTGGCCTGGAAGATCCCAGTCGCCGGCTTGCGGCGCTGAAGACGATCCAGCATGCGCGCTATGTAGAAGGACGCGATGTCGTGACGATCGGCGGTGTGGCCGAGGTGCTCGCCGCCGCCGGCATGGCGGACGCCGCCGAAATGCTCAAGGCGCCGACTGAAACATTGC
>NZ_RZTF01000098.1:3529-7957 GCF_004023175.1 Mesorhizobium sp. M7A.F.Ca.MR.362.00.0.0 | reverse complement strand
ACATTGCTTACGGCTCACCGCGATCTGGTTGGCCGTGGCCGTGCGCTGTTCCAGCGCCTGCATGCCGATGGCGTGCCTTCGCTCTCGGTCATCCGCAATGATGCGCCCCGGCTCATCGGTTCGAACGCACTGTTCGGCAGCTTCGACAATCTCGTCGCCCATATCGCGGCGGCGTGATCCCATCCTCCAGACTCCCAACAAGAAATAAGGAAACAGACATGGCAAAAGTCGCTCTCATTGGTGCATCGGGCGCCGTCGGTTCGCGCCTTCTCAGGGAACTCTCCGATCGCGGCCACACCGTCACCGGCATCGCGCGCAACCCGGAAAAGATCGCCGCGCTTCCGGGCGTGACGGCCAGGAAGGGCGATGTCTTCGACAGACAAGGTCTCGCGGACCTGATCCGCGGCCATGACGCGGTGATCAGCTCCGTGCATTTCCTGGACAGCGATGCCGATACGCTGATCGAGGCGGTGCGCGCCTCCGGCGTGAAGCGCTATCTCGTCGTCGGCGGCGCCGGCAGTCTCGAAGTCGCACCCGGCAAACGGCTGGTCGACACGCCTGAATTCCCCGATATCTACAAGGCCGAAGCGCAGAAGGGTGCAGACTTCCTGGACAGATTGAAGACGGTCGACTACCTCGATTGGACGTTCCTGTCGCCATCCGCCATGTTCGTGCCGGGCGAGCGCACCGGCAAATTCCGCCTCGGCAAGGACACGCTTCTCGCCTCCGACAAGGGCAGCAGCATTTCCTTCGAGGACTACGCGATCGTCATGGTCGACGAGATCGAGAAGCCGGCCCACATCAGGCAGCGCTTCACCGTCGGCTATTGAGCGAAAGGGTGGTGGCGGCCGGGTCTCAATCGAGGCCGGCCGACGCCAGCCGCATCAGGGTCCGGTTCAATCTCGGTGCTGCCGCCACCAGCGCCTTGCCGATGGCCGATTGCGGTGAGTCGATGACGGTTCGGGCATCGCCGTTCTCGGCAACCCGGCCGGCGTCGAGAAGGATGACGCGGTGGGCGACCGACCTGATGACGCCGAGATCATGTGAAATGAAGAGATAGGCGATCTTTTCCTGGCGTTGCAGGTCGAGCAAAAGCTCGAGGATCTCCCCGCGTACGGAGACGTCGAGCGCCGACACCGCCTCGTCGAGCACGATCAGCGACGGCTTTGTGGCGATGGCGCGCGCAATGGCGACGCGCTGCCGCTGGCCGCCGGAGATCTCGTGGATGGCGCGTGGGGCGAGATCAGCCGTCAGCCCGACGCGCTCCAGCAAGGCGGCGATGCGGCGCGGCCGCTCGGCGCGGGAGGCGATGCCATGGATGCGCAAGGGATCGTCGAGCACACGCGCCACCGTGGCGCGCGGGTTGAAGGCGGCCAATGGATCCTGGAACACCATTTGCAGGCGTGCGCGGCGTGCTCGCAGCTTGGCGCCGCTCAAGGCCAGGAAATCACTGCCCTCGAAGTCGATGCGCCCGGCGTCCGGCTCGATCAATCGCAGCACCAACCGCGCGATCGTCGACTTGCCGCTGCCGGAAGGTCCGGCCAACGCCAGCGTCTCACCGGGGTCGATGTGAAAGGAGACATCGTCGACGGCAGCGATAGTCTTGTCGCCGCGACGGTAGCGCTTGGTCAGGTTGGACACCGCCAGCAGGCTCATGCGTGGAGCCCGGCTCGGTCCAGCAACGGCCTGGTGTCGAGGCCTATATGGGCGTCGAGCAAAGCACGCGTATAGGGCTGGGCCGGGGCGCCGACAATCTGCGCCGTCATGCCAAGCTCGACCAACTGGCCATGACGGAAAACGGCGATGCGCTCGGCAAGCTCGGCCGCCAGCGCGATGTCATGGCTGATGAACAGCAGCGTCATGCCGTCCTCGGTCACCAGGCGTCGGATCAAGGCGACGATCTCGGCCTGTACGATGGTATCGAGCGCGCTGGTCGCTTCGTCGGCGATCAGCAATTTCGGACCGGCCGCAATGGCTGCGGCGATCGCCACACGCTGCTTCTGGCCGCCGGAGAGTTGATGCGGGAAGGCCCGCAAGGCCGAGTCCGGGTCCGGCAGGCGGACGCGCTCCAGCAGGCTTTTGGCCCTGGCATAGGACTGGGACCAGGTGAGGCCGAGATGGGTGCGGGCGACTTCGGCGATTTGCTTGCCGATGGTCATGACAGGATCGAGGCTGGCTGAGGGGTCCTGGAATACGAAGCCGATGTCGCGGCCGAGGCGGGGGATGTAGCTCTGTTTGAGGGAAGACTTTCGGACTTTGCGCCTTACGAGGCCCCCCTCTGTCCTGCCGGACATCTCCCCCTCAAGGGGGGAGATTACGCCCTTGTCTCCACTTTCGCCCATCGCCAGAGATGCAGAAAGAGGGCCTGCGGGGGAACTGCCAATCTCCCCCCTTGAGGGGGAGATGTCCGGCAGGACAGAGGGGGGTGCCTTGGCGCCAGAGGGTGGCGATGATGGCAAGAACCAGTCGATTCGCCCTCCAATCCTGGAGGATCCCGGCAACAGCCCGGCAATCGCCAGTGCCAGCGTGCTTTTGCCCGAACCGCTTTCGCCGATGATGGCGAGGCGTTCGCCATTGGTGACGTCGAGGCTTACACTCCTCAGCGCTGCGACCTCATTGCCGTCACGGCGGTAGGTCACCGTCAGGTCGCGGATCGAAGCGAGCGTGGTCACGACAGGCCTCTCCTGACCGCTGTCGTCTCGACAATGCCTTCGCCGGCGAGATAGACGCCGAGCACGGTCAGCACCAACGCTATGCCCGGGACAATCGACAGGAAGGGCGCGGTACGCAGGACAGCGCGGCCTTCGGCGATCATTCCGCCCCAGGTGACCCGGTTGGGGTCGCCGAGGCCGAGGAACGACAACGCCGCTTCGGTGAGGATCGCGGCGGCGACGATCACCGACGACATCGCCAGCACCGGCGGCAGGGCATTGGGCAGCACCTCGCGAAAGGCGATCGCCAGCGGGTGCATGCCGATGACCCTGGCCCCGGCGACATAATCGCGTTCGCGAATGGAGAGGACTTCCGCGCGGGCGACCCGGGCAGGTCCGGTCCAGGTGCCGAGCGCGATGGCAATCACGACGACGCCGAGCGACGGTCCGACGACGCTGACGAAGGCCAGTGCCAGCAGGAAGCTCGGCACGGTCTGGAAGGCGTCGGTGATGCGCATCAGCACCTCGTCGACGAGGCCGCCGGCAAAGCCGGCCAATGTGCCGACCACGGCGCCGACGACAAGTGCGGCGGCCGCAGCCGCGAGCCCGACAGCCAGCGATGTGCGGGCGCCGTGGAAAAGCTCGGCCAGTACGTCGCGGCCAAGCCGGTCGGTGCCGAGCGGCAGCGACCAGTCCTGGAACGGCGGCAGCAGCGCCGGGCCGGCGATGGCCTGCGGGTCGCCGGGGAACAGCAGCGGCGCCGACAGCGCCATAGCGATCAGCGCCGCCAAGAGCATGGCGCCGGCGACCGCCTCGGGCGTGCGCAGAAAGCGGCGGAGCGGGCTCATGCGCCGGCCTCGCTGGCGCCTACGCGCGGATCGAGGAAGGCGTAGGCGATGTCGACGAGCAAATTGATGACAAGGACCAGGACTGCGCTGGTGAGGATAATGCCGAGCAGAAGCGGCGTGTCGCGGGAGGCGACTGCCTCCTGCGCCAGCCGGCCGAGGCCGGGCACGGAAAAAACGCTCTCGATGACGACGCTGCCGCCGAGCATCTGCGCCGACTGCAGGCCGAGCATGGTGACCAGCGGCAGCAGTGCATTGCGGGCGACGTGGGCGAGCACGATGCGGCGGCGTGACAATCCTTTGGCGCGTGCGGCCAGGACGAAATCCTGCCGCCAGACCTCGGCCATGCCGGCGCGCATCATGCGCAGATAGAGCGCCAGGTAGATGAAGCCGAGGGCGGAAACGGGCAGGGCGAGATGGGCGGCGATGTCGGTTGCGCGATCAAGGCCGGTCTTGTCAGAGGCCAGGGTTTCGATGCCGCCGATCGGCAGCCAGCGGAGGTCGACGGCAAAGACGACGATCAGCACCAGGCCGAGCCAGAAACCCGGCACTGCATAGAGCGCCAGCGAGCCGATCGACAGGAAGCGGTCGCGGAAACTGCCCGGCTGTGCGCCGGCGTAGATGCCGAGTGCCGAGCCGAGCCCGAAGGAGAGCGCGGTGGCGCTAACCATCAACAGCAGCGTGTTGGGCAGGCGTTCGAGGATGACGTCGCGGATCGGCCTGGAGAAGGTCACCGACTGGCCGAGATCGAGATGCAGCAGCGCCCAGAGGTAATTGGCGAGCCGCGTCAGCTCCGACTGGTCGAGGCCCCAGCGATGTCGCAACAATTCGATCATGCCGGCGTCGCCACCGGTCGAGACGATATAGGCATCGACCGCATCGCCGGGGGCGGCCTCGAGCAAAAGGAACGTGCCGATGACGACGATCAGCAG
>NZ_RZTF01000098.1:0-3519 GCF_004023175.1 Mesorhizobium sp. M7A.F.Ca.MR.362.00.0.0 | reverse complement strand
TGAGGGCGCGGGTCATGGGGGCGTCGGAGGCTTGGCACTGAGTCGCCCAAGAGAGATGTCGCGCCTGAGCGCCCCCCTCTGTCCTGCCGGACATCTCCCCCTCAAGGGGGGAGATCGGAAGTCATTTATGGCTTCGCCAATGTTCGACGCTGCAGGAAAATCAGCCGACGGTGCGGCCAGCCAATCTCCCCCCTTGAGGGGGAGATGTCCGGCAGGACAGAGGGGGGCCTCGTAGGGCTCAACGCCTACGCTGATTTCGCGAATTTTCATCCGCGCAATTCTGTCACGATTCCAAATACGTGTCCGCCCAGTTCGACACCGCCCAGCGCGGGTTGTTGGCGATGTTGCCGACGGTGTCGCGCGCGACGCTGATAAAACTCCATTCGGCGACGTTGATCAGCGGCAGGTCGGTGGCCACCTCCTTCTGGAATTCCTTGTAGAGGTCGGTGCGGGCTGATGTATCGAGCGTCTCCGATGCCTTGGCGATGAGCGCATCGAGCGCGTCGTTCTTGTAGCCGCCCTGGTTGGAGAACGGCACGCCGTCCGGAATGCCGCTCTGCACCAGAATGGTGGTCGAGATCGCCGGATCGCCGCGGAACACCGGCGGGCCGACCGCGAGGTCGAAGGCGTGGTCGGTGTAGACCGCCTTGATGTGCGCGGCCGAGTCGTTGTTGACCAGCTGAGCATCGATGCCGATGGCGGCGAGCGCTTGGCGCAGATAGTCGCCGAACTGCTTGGTCTCGTTGAAATAGGGCGCGGGCAGCAGTTTCAGCGTGAAGCGCTTGCCGTCGGCGCCTTTCTTGTAGCCGGCCTCGTCAAGCAGCGCGTTGGCCTTGGCGACGTCGAAGGCATAGGTCGGCACATCGGCGGTGTAGAATTGCGGATCGTTCTTCGGCACCGGACCGGTGGCGGTGGCGGCATAGCCGAGGAACACCGTCTTGACGACGAAATCCTTGTCGATGGCATGGGCGATCGCCTGGCGCACCTTCACGTCGGCCAATTCCTTGCGGCGATGGTTGATCTCGACGACGAGCTGATAGGTCAGCCCTTCATAGCCCTTGGAAATCACCTTCAGGCCCGGCACCTTGGAGATGCGGTCGAGGTCGGCCAGCGGCACGGCGGAAAAGGCCGCCAGCTGAATCTCTTCGGCCTCCAGTGCGCTCGCCGCTGACGTGCGATCCGGCAGCACCTGATAGATGATCTCGTCGAGATAGGGCTCGTCCTTGCCCCAGTAATCCGTATTCTTGATCAGCCGGTAATATTGCCCGGCCTTGTGCTCGCCGAATTTGAACGGTCCGGTGCCGATGGGCGCGTTGTTGGCCGGGTTGTCCTCGATCTTGCCGACCTCATAGATGTGCTTCGGCACCACGCTGCTCAGCGCCGGCAGCGCGTTGCGGATCAGCTGGAACGGCGTCGGCTTGGCGAATTTGAACACGGCGGTGAGATCGTCGGGCGTGTCGACGCTGGCCAGATCCTTGAACACAGTGCGGCCGAGATTCTGCAGCGGCTTCCAGATCTGCAGCGCCGAAAAGGCGACGTCGGCCGAGGTGAACGGCTTGCCGTCATGCCATTTGACGCCGTCGCGCAGTTTGAACGTCGCCGAGAGCCCGTCGGCGGCACCCTCCCAGCTCAGCGCCAGCCGTGGCGCGAGACCGTCTTTGCCGTCGAAGGAGGCTTCGGCCAGCGTTTCGACGATCTTGCTGGAAATGAAGAACACGCCGTTGGAGGCGACGATCGCCGGGTTGAGGTTGCGCGGTTCGGAATCGGCGGCAAGCACCAGCCGCCCGCCCTTCTTTGGCGTCTGCGCCCAGCCCGGTGCCGGCATTGCGGTGGAGGCCAGCAGCATTGCCGAGCCGGCAAGCATCGTGCGTCTGGAAATCGTGAAACCTGACATGATCGAACTCCGTCCTCTCCGCGACCCGGTCGGGTGCGCCAACCCCTCGGACGCCGGCAAGCCCGCCAGCATCCCTTGCGGCGGCGATTATGAGCCTTGCCGAGGGTTTCGCCAGAGACGGAATTGGCGCATCCTCGCTTGGCTTTGAAATTTTCGTCCGCTGGACCAGTTTGGAGGACGTGGCTCAATTTGATCCTTCTGGTAGGACCAGATTGGTTGAATATGCGACGAATGACAGCGCGGAGTCATAGAGAGGCGACATTTCATCTGTTTCTGGCTGGACCAGAACGGGCAAAATGGTGCAGATTTGACCGCTGCCAAGGGATCGGGAGCGGAACAGCGGCGATCCGGCAATTCGGGGAGAGAGAGATGAACATTGCTCCGGGCAAGAATGCGGTCGGCAATATCCCGTTCGACCAGGCAAGGGTCGACCGGCTGATGGAGGAGGCCGGCATCGATGTGCTGCTCGCCACCTCCAAGCACAACACGCAATACCTGCTGGGCGGCTACAAGTTCATCTTCTTCGCCGCCATGGATGCGATCGGCCACAGCCGATACCTGCCGATCGTGGTGTACGAAAAGGGCGGGCCGGACCATGCCGCCTATATCGGCAACCGCATGGAGGGCGGCGAGCATCAGAACAACCCGTTCTGGACGCCGACGCTGCACGCCGCCTGCTGGGGCACGCTCGACGCCGCCAACCTTGCGGTCGAGCATCTGCAGAAGATCGGCAAGGCGGGCGCGCGCATCGGCATCGAGCCCGGCTTCCTGCCGTCGGACGCCTATACGCTGATCCGCAACGCATTGCCGGATGCCAGGCTGATCGATGCGACCGACATGCTGGAGCGCATGCGCGCCATCAAGACCGATGCCGAACTGGAGAAGCTGCGCACGGCCTCCGAACTGATCACCGATTCCATGCTGGCGACCATCGCCTGGGCGCGCGAAGGCACGACCAAGGGCGAGATCATCGAACAGCTGCGGCGGGAGGAAACCAATCGCGGCATCCATTTCGAATATTGCCTGCTGACGCTGGGTGCCAGCCACAACCGCGCCGCTTCACCGCAGGCGTGGAAACAAAGCGAAGTGCTGTCAATCGATTCCGGCGGCAACTTTCACGGCTATATCGGCGATCTCTGCCGGATGGGCATTCTCGGCGAACCGGATGCCGAACTGGAAGATCTGCTGGCCGAGGTCGAGACGGTGCAGCAGGCGGCCTTCTCAAAAGTCAAAGCGGGCACGCTGGGCGGCGACATGATTTCCCATGCCGAGGGCGTGCTGAAGGCTTCGAAGGTCGCGCCCTACACGGATTTCTTCGCCCATGGCATGGGCCTGATCACGCACGAGGCGCCGTTCCTGATGACCAACCACCCGGTGACCTATGAAGGCACCTATGCGGCCAAGCCGCTGGAGAAGAACATGGTGCTGTCGGTGGAGACAACCATGCTTCACCCGACGCGCGGCTTCATCAAGCTGGAGGACACGCTGGCGGTGACGGATGCTGGTTATGCGATGTTCGGCGACCGGGGTCGGGGCTGGAACAGGGGTGGTACTCTTTAGGACGAAGGCTGGCGCCGCCCCTCATCCGCCTGCCGGCACCTTCTCCCCGTATAGTGACGGGGAGA
>NZ_RZTF01000990.1:0-300 GCF_004023175.1 Mesorhizobium sp. M7A.F.Ca.MR.362.00.0.0 | reverse complement strand
ATATTTCACTTTGCCAACTATCTTCAATTTCCTTCCAACTATCCTTATCGTCAATACGAAGTACATCCCCAAAACCGATAAAGTCGGCATTCATGGCTTGTGATTGAACAAGTAAGTCCTTTAAACCTTCTTCTATTTGTTTTTCCATCAGATCTTCCACTTTTTTTATTCCTGCTGGTTTTGAAATGTCCAGATCGCAATTTAATTCGTCTAAATCCCCTGTTACCACTACTTTTATCGTAAATTTCGGTTTTCCCTTCGTTATCTTTCCATGGATAGCTGTTTTGGAGTGAATAATGG
>NZ_RZTF01000989.1:0-300 GCF_004023175.1 Mesorhizobium sp. M7A.F.Ca.MR.362.00.0.0 | reverse complement strand
GTGCCACCGCCATCACAAAGTCCTATCGCAACACCCAGAATGTGCGTCGCTTTCTCATCCGGGAATGCGGCGATGCATTCAGGTTCGACCGGCCTTTCATGGCCTGGCTCAAGGACGGTGTGGAAAAGATGATGGGCGATGCGGCCGACGAATGGCTTCGGCGCCAGGCTGAAAAGCGGAAAGCGCAGTTTTCTTGACTTATTCCGGGACCGCGCGCACCCGTGAATCGCTTGGCTTTGCCTGCCTTTGGCCTATAGAGCGTCGCGTGAACGCGACGCTCTATAGGCCAAAGGCAGGCAA
>NZ_RZTF01000988.1:0-301 GCF_004023175.1 Mesorhizobium sp. M7A.F.Ca.MR.362.00.0.0 | reverse complement strand
GAATTAATCAGCGGGTCGATATGATGATGCAGTCAGGCCTTCTTCCGGAAGTGAAACGCTTATACGACAAGAACGTGAGAGACTGTCAATCAATACAGGCGATAGGCTATAAAGAGCTGTATGCATATTTTGACGGTTTTGTGACACTTTCCGATGCTGTCGAACAGCTAAAGCAGAACTCGAGGCGGTATGCGAAACGCCAGCTGACGTGGTTTCGCAACAACATGCAGGTCACATGGTTCGATATGACACCGCCTGTTGATATGGAGCTGAAAAAAAAGGAAATTTTCACACATATAGC
>NZ_RZTF01000987.1:0-303 GCF_004023175.1 Mesorhizobium sp. M7A.F.Ca.MR.362.00.0.0 | reverse complement strand
AATATTGTCAGGACTTGTGGCTGAAGGTATTACAAGAGTTACTGAACTGAAGCACTTGGATCGCGGATATGTTAACTTCCATGAGAAGCTGGCGGGATTAGGTGCTGACATTGAACGAGTGACAGAAGAAGAGCAAGTTACATTGACTGCAACTTATGTCGCAGATATGAATGCGTAATAAAACATAAGCAGCTATTATTCATTTCCCTTATGAGATGGATATAGCTGTTTTTTTTTGTGCAGTTAAGCTTGGAAGAGGTTAATGAGGAAATGAAGAGATAACGAGAGATTACTCCCATACTA
>NZ_RZTF01000986.1:0-303 GCF_004023175.1 Mesorhizobium sp. M7A.F.Ca.MR.362.00.0.0 | reverse complement strand
CTTCCTGCTGATGCATGCGCCGGTCTTCCTCGCCGCCGGATTGCTTGGGGCGAACCGGATGCTGCGCATCGGCAGCCTGATCCTGCTGGTTGGGCTTCTGCTGTTCTGCGGCGATCTGCTGGCCCGCGATTTCATCGGGTCGCGGCTGTTCCCGCTGTCGGCGCCGATCGGCGGCACGCTACTCATTACCGGCTGGCTGGCGATCGCCGCCTCGGCGCTGGTGCGCATGCGTTCCTGACGCCTGCCCGCGCCAAATGTAAAAGCGTGGGCTGCTAGTCCTGCCGGCGCTCGGGCTTGATGAGC
>NZ_RZTF01000985.1:0-304 GCF_004023175.1 Mesorhizobium sp. M7A.F.Ca.MR.362.00.0.0 | reverse complement strand
ACTGTGATCTCACTGGTAATATGAGCTGTACTTCATCATGTTGTGATTCACATGGTTCTAAAATAAGCGGACGCATATTACCTTGGTATTTGAAGTTGATGTAATCATCATCCATTGCTTTCAATGCTTGTACCATGTATTTAGCAGATAGAGCAATATTTATTTCATTGTCTCCTTCTAAAGCCTCGTATTCCATTTCAACTTTTCCGCTTCCCGTTTGAGCTTGAAATGTAGAAAGAATAACGGAATCCTTAATATCAATTTTCACTATTCCTTGGCTATTGGAGTCGGCTTGATCCGAAAC
>NZ_RZTF01000984.1:0-305 GCF_004023175.1 Mesorhizobium sp. M7A.F.Ca.MR.362.00.0.0 | reverse complement strand
TCAATTAACTCGAAGTCTTTAGGTATGGTGTCTTTTAATTCAAGATGCATTTGCCTTACCAATTGTGGGTTATCGTACATTCTAAGTAATAGATCAAACGTTACCTCTTTTTCAGGGTTATGCAGCTTCAGTAAATAAATGTAGTTCTTCAAATGGTTTCTTTCACTCTGTTTAAAGAAATCATTCCCTCCACCTTCCGCTAATCCTTCAATAACCATTGCGAAGGCTTCAGCAACTTGGTCAACAGGGCCTTGCATAGGATTAATAGAAGGTGTATTCACGTTAGTCGGGTCAATATAGAAGAC
>NZ_RZTF01000983.1:0-306 GCF_004023175.1 Mesorhizobium sp. M7A.F.Ca.MR.362.00.0.0 | reverse complement strand
GAGATAGAAGCTGGTGCGAACAAGTGAACGTTATAAAAAAGGGTTAGATATTCTGAAACAAATTGATGAGGAGAACTATGAAGCGATCGTGGACAATTTTAAACATTCCATCGCTCCTGACCTTGGTGTGCTTGCCGTGGAGTTTAACTACGGTCAGATTTTTTCAAGACAGGGTCTTGATCTGAAATCCAGATTATTAGCAACCGTTGCTGGATTGACTGCATTGGGCAATACCCAGCAGCTGAAATTCTATATTAACGGAGCCCTGAATGTCGGATGGACACAAGAAGAACTCATAGAAGTCAT
>NZ_RZTF01000982.1:0-307 GCF_004023175.1 Mesorhizobium sp. M7A.F.Ca.MR.362.00.0.0 | reverse complement strand
AAAAAAAATCGTAAAGCACGAGTAACTATTACGGGATATCCAAGGGGTAAAAAGAAATTAAAAGATCCAGCAAGCTTCTTGTTTGAGTAATGAGTACGATGGAATCATTAAGAGAACAACAAGAAGCTGAATACCCTTTGTACACTACGAGAAATGGGGAGGTTCCTTTTTGGGACCATCCTCTTCTCAAAGGTAGCAAGGTACTCCCAAAAAAATATTATCCTTACACAGGAATTGAAGGTGCTATTACACTCCTTAACCGAAGAATAATTGATGATAAGGATTTTACCCTTATAAAGGTTTTAGG
>NZ_RZTF01000981.1:0-310 GCF_004023175.1 Mesorhizobium sp. M7A.F.Ca.MR.362.00.0.0 | reverse complement strand
ACTAGTAGCAGCGGCAAAGGAGAAATATCGTTTGCAAAGCCAATTCATTTCTTCCGAGCACTTGGATTATGGCTGGAAAATTATCGAAAGAATCATGAATTCGATATAACAGAGACACCACAATTTACGATGAGCGGTGTCATGCTGGATGCATCGCGAAATGCTGTACCAACTGTTCATGAAGTGAAAAAGCTGCTCGAGCATATGGCGCTGCTAGGATTAGATACTTTGATGCTATATACAGAGGATACGTATGAGGTGAAGGATTACCCTTATTTCGGATATATGCGTGGGAAATATACTAGCAAGG
>NZ_RZTF01000097.1:3450-18172 GCF_004023175.1 Mesorhizobium sp. M7A.F.Ca.MR.362.00.0.0 | reverse complement strand
CCAAAGGAACCAGCCGACCAACACGCCTATCAGGAACGCCAGGACCACGTAGAAAAAAGTGCCCATTGTCTCTCTCCAGTCAGATCCGTCTGCCGTGGGTCATGACCTTCGGCGAAGGACTACTCTTGGTGGTTCCGCGGTAAGCAGAACAGCCGGCTTCGGTTCGAGCTGTCGGCGATCGGCTTTGCTTGCCCATGGCCAACGACCGTTGTCGCGTTCGCCTGAGCGCCACGGCCGGCTGAGATTTCTCCTCGCCGATCCGCATGCGCTCCGGCTGAGCTTGGAGTGAAGGCTATCATAGAGCTTGTGGAAAGCTATCGGAAAACTTCGGTGGAGAGTACTTCAAGAACAGATATTTAGGACGATAGTAGAGCTGTCCCAACATGCATTCCGGCTAAACTGTTAGAGGGACGCGTTTCAAGCGTCGAGCGCTTCCAGCTCGTCGATCAGGCCGCTGATGACGCCAAGTCCGATCTGCCAGAAGGCGGGATCGGTGGCGTCGAGCCCGAAGGGCGCCAGAAGCTCGGAATGATGTTTGGTGCCGCCGGCGCGCAGCATTTCGAAATACTTGTCTTGAAAGCCGCGCTCGGCGTTCTGGTAGACCGCGTAGAGCGAGTTTACCAGACAGTCGCCGAAAGCATAGGCATAGACGTAAAAGGGCGAATGGATGAAGTGCGGGATGTAGGTCCAGAACACCTCGTAGCCTTCGCGCAGCTTGATCGCGGGACCCAGACTTTCGGCCTGCACTTCGAGCCAGAACTGGCCGAGCCTGTCGGAGGTCAGTTCGCCGTTCTTGCGTTCGGCATGCACCTTGCGCTCGAATTCATAGAAGGCGATCTGGCGTACGACCGTGTTGATCATGTCCTCGACCTTCTGGGCGAGCATGGCCTTGCGCTCGCGCCGGTCGGTGGTCTGGTCGAGCAGCGAGCGGAAGGTCAGCATCTCGCCGAAGACCGATGCCGTCTCGGCCAGCGTCAGCGGCGTCGAGGCCATCAGTGCGCCCTGGCCGCCGGCCAGCACCTGATGCACCCCATGGCCAAGCTCGTGCGCCAGCGTCATCACATCGCGCGGCTTGCCCATGTAGTTGAGCAGGACATAGGGATGCGCCGACGGCACGGTCGGATGCGCGAAGGCGCCAGGCGACTTGCCGGGCCGCACCGGCGCGTCGATCCAATTGCGGTCGAAGAAGGTTCGCGCGATCTCGGCCATGTCGGGCGAAAAGCGCTGATAGGCGGACAGCACGGTGTTCCTGGCCTCGTCCCAGCCAATGATCGCCTGGGGCGTATCCGGCAACGGCGCGTTGCGGTCCCAGTGGTTCATCACCTCCATGCCCAGCCAGCGTGCCTTCATCGCGTAATAGCGGTGCGACAGGCGCGGATAGGCATCGCGAACGGCGGAAGCCAGGGCGTCCACCACGCTGCGCTCGACGCGGTTGGCGAGATGGCGTGAATCGGCGATGTCCTCGAAGCCGCGCCAGCGGTCGGATATCTCCTTGTCCTTGGCCAGCGTGTTGGTGATCAGCGTGAAGGTGCGCAAATTTTTGCGGAAGGTCGTGGCCAGCGCCTCGGACGCCCGGCGGCGCACCTCGCCGTCGGCGTCCTGCAAACGGTTCAGCGCCGGCTCCAGCGTCAGTTCCTCGCCGTCGATGTCGAAGCGAAGGTCGGTCATCGTCTCGTCGAACAGGCGGTTCCAGGCGCCGCGCCCGGTGATCGACTTTTCGTGGAAGAGCTGCTCGACGCGGTCCTCAAGCTGGTAGGGCTTGTCCTTGCGCAGATCGAGCACCCACGGCCGGTAGTGACCGAAGGCGGGATCGCCGGCGAGCGCGCCTTCGATCGACGCATCGTCGATCAGGTTGAGTTCGAGCGCGAAGAACAGAAGGTGCGCGCTGGCGTCGGTCATCTTCTCCTGGACGTCACCATAGAGCTTGGCGCGCTGGGGATCAGCGGTGTTTCCGGCATAAACCAGACCCGCATAGGAGACGATGCGGCCGATCAGTTCCTCCAGCGCTTCGTAGGCGACGAGCGCCTCGCCCAGCCTGCCGGCGCTGCCGCGCTCGGCCTCGGCGGCCAGCGTGCCCTTCCAGCGGCTTTCGAAGCTGACCGCGTCAGTGGCGGCCTTGGCGATGTCGCGCTTCAGTTCTGGCGCGTCCATGCCGGCATAGAGGTCGGCAAGGTTCCATTCCGGCAGGTCGCCCAGCTCGGCCGCGCCCTGACCGGACGCCGGCGCCGCCAGCCGCCGTGCGGAACCCATGTGGCCAGAATCCTTATGCATTGCCGACACCTTCCGTGGCCAAGGTTCAAGGAGAAACGAGAAGCCGGTCAAATCCTAAGGAATTCATTCACCGGGTTTTTTGAAACCTTATTTAGAACCCTGTGCCAAGATGGTCCACAGGGCAGGATTCCTCGGGCGGGCGTAGTTGTATCAGTCATGACAGGTTCCATACTCATAGTCGATGACGATCCGGTGCAACGCCGGCTGCTCGAAGCGGCGGTGACGCGGTTCGGCTACAGCGCAATCGTTGTCGACGGCGGCGCGGCCGCTCTCGATATCCTCGATGGACCCGGCGCCCGCGAGGTGTCGGTGGTCATCCTCGATCTGGTCATGCCCGGTCTCGACGGTATCGGCGTGCTGAAGGCGATGCGCGAGCGCGACATCAACGTGCCTGCCATCGTGCAGACCGCTCAGGGCGGCATCGAGACCGTGGTTTCGGCGATGCGTCATGGCGCCTTCGATTTCGTCGTCAAGCCGGCGTCTCCCGACAGGCTGCAGGCGTCGATCGGCAATGCGCTCAAGGTCGAGGCCGTCGAGGGCGAGGTCAAGCGCACGTCGCGCCGGCGCGGCGGCCTTCTGACCTTCAAGGACATGATTACGCACAGCCCGGCCATGGACAGGGTGATCCGTCTTGGCCAGAAAGCGGCGGCATCCAACATCCCGATCCTGATCGAGGGCGAGTCCGGCGTCGGCAAGGAACTGGTGGCGCGCGCCATCCAGGGCAGTGGCGACCGCCGCTCGAAACCCTTCGTCACCGTCAATTGCGGCGCCATCCCCGACAATCTGGTCGAATCGATCCTGTTCGGCCATGAGAAGGGCTCGTTCACCGGCGCCACCGACAAACACACGGGCAAGTTCGTCGAAGCGCATTCGGGCACACTGTTTCTCGACGAGATCGGCGACCTGCCGCTCGACGTGCAGGTCAAGCTGTTGCGCGCGGTCCAGGACGGCGAGGTCGATCCGGTCGGCGGACGCTCGACCGTCAGGGTCGACATCAGGCTGATTTCGGCGACGCACCGCAACCTCCTGCAGCAGGTCAAGGACGGCAAGTTCCGCGAGGATCTGTTCTATCGGCTGAACGTCTACCCGATCTTCGTGCCGCCGCTGCGCGACCGCCGCGACGACATCCCCTATCTGGTCACCCATTTCATGGAGAAGGTGGCGCCGGCCGACCCGCACCGTCGCCTGCAGGGTATTTCGGCGGCAGCGCTCGCCGTTCTGCAGGCCTATGACTGGCCTGGAAACATCCGGCAGCTCGAAAATGCCGTCTTCCGGGCCTCGGTGCTTTGCGAAGGCGATGTGCTTTCCGCCGAGGACTTCCCGCAGATACGGGCGCAAGTGGAAGGCACCGTCAACCTGGATATGGACGGCGATGCGCCGGCGCCCTCCCAGTCTTTGCAGGAGCGCGAGGACGAAGCCTTGCCCGGCGAGGGCGGCCCAGCAATCGCGTTCGATCCGCCGGCAAGGCTGCAGCCTCGCTTCGGCACGTTGCGGGCGCTCGACGAGCGCGGCAATGTGCGGGCACTGGCCGATGTCGAACTCGAGATGATCAAGCTTGCCATCGATCACTACAACGGACAGATGAGCGAAGTCGCCCGCCGGCTCGGGATCGGTCGCTCGACGCTCTATCGCAAGCTCAAGGAACACGGCATCGATCCGGAGACGGGCCGCGTAGACCGGCTCGCCTCCTAAGGGCGATGCCGGGCTGAGCTTCGGAATCCGGCTTGCCGCAAGGCCGACGCTAGCTTGCAATGCCACAGCAGGCCTTGTATCGCCATTTCGGCGGCATTGTGGCTGTGTCATGGACAGCTCTGTTCACGCATTAAGGCTAACGGTAACAGATCGTGTTCGGGCCGAAGGCGGAAATCTGATCTAAACCAGCGGTTTACCAAGAAACCTTGTGAACAATTTTTGACGGGATATCGCCACGGTGTTACCGCATTTCGGCTTCAATAAGCGATGATTAACCATTAGGATCGATATTCGGGTGTGCTAATGCCACATCCGTTTGGACAAATCCGGGGACAAACGGCAGCCTGCAAGGCCTTTTGATTTGAACAGAATCGAACGACACACAAACAGGCGGCACCATCATTTGAGCGTCTGGCCGAAGTGGCTGGCAGTGTTGGTTGTCGCTTTTGGTTTTGTTGCCGCGGCTGCGAGCGGAGCCAGCGCCGAAACACGGTCGCTGAAGCTTTATCATCTCCACACCCACGAGAAGGCCGAGATCGTCTACAAGCGCAACGGCCGCTACGTTCCCGAGGGTCTCAGGAAGATCAACATCATTTTGCGCGACTGGCGTCGCAACGAGCCGACCAAGATGGATCCGCGCCTGCTGGATCTGGTCTGGGAAGCGTATCGGGAAGCCGGCGCCACGGACTACATCCAGGTCATCTGCGGCTATCGCTCGCCGTCGACGAACTCGATGCTGCGTGGCCGCAGCAGGGGCGTCGCCGAGAAGAGCCAGCACATGCTCGGCAAGGCGATGGATTTCTATATTCCCGGCGTGCCGCTTAAGAAGCTGCGCAACATCGGTCTCAAGATGCAGGGCGGCGGCGTCGGCTACTATCCGTCATCCGGTTCGCCGTTCGTCCACATGGATATCGGCAATGTGCGCCATTGGCCCGGTATCAGCCGGCAGGAACTGGTCAGCCTGTTCCCCAATGGCAAGACGCTGCATGTGCCGAGCGACGGCAGGCCGCTGCCCGGCTTTGAGCAGGCGCTCGCCTCCTACAAGGCGCGCAAGGGTTCAGGCTCGCCGGCCATCGAGATGGCCAGTGCTGGCGGCAGCGGCAAGAAGTCAGGTGGCTTCCTGTCGGCTTTCTTCGGTGGCGGCGGCGACGACGAGGCCGACGACAGCGCCGATGTCCAGACCGCTTCGGCCGCCCCTCCGCCCAAAGCGAGAAACCTGAAGCCGGCAGCGGCAGCCAAGACCAGCAACCTCCCGGGCATTGCCATCGTGGCGCCGGAGAATGCGCGGCGCGCCGAGATTCCGCAGGTGGCCGAGCAGCAGGCTCCGGAGCCGGAAGAGGACACGCCGGAGACGATCATCGCGGCATTGCCGGCCCGAAGCGTTCCGCTGCCGGATTTCGCACCGCGGCCAAAAGCCGATGTCGGCGCTCAGCAGCCTGAGAATGTTCCTTTTGCGATGGCGGAGGCGACAGCCACCACCGAGCAGGCCGTGGCGACCGCGCATGCGCCGGCGAGCGTTCCTTTCGGCGTGGCCGATGCAACGGCTTCGGCTAATCCGGCCCAGGTCGCGGTCAACAACATACCGTTGCCGACATGGCGTCCCGACAATTCGCTGCCGGCCGCTTTGGCTGCGCCGCCCAGCAAGGATGTGCTGATGGCGCTGGCCGAGACGGCTGATCAAAGCAAGACGGCGACCGATGCGTTCTCGGTGCTGCCGACGGCGCGGCCCGAGATGGCCAGGCCGGATGCGGTCAAGGCCGTGCTCGACCAAGCCAATGCCCAGGTCGGTGCGGCCGATTACCAGCTTGCTTCCTTGTCCGGATCCGAGCCGCGTTCGGCGTTCAACGATCCAGGCACCAACGCCGCATCGCCGCGCGATGCCGTCGTTGCCCGCCCAGTCGGTTCCGATCCGGCCGCCGCGATCGGCGCCGGCGTCAAGACGACCCGCAAGGAATCGAGAGCCACCGCCCGCGACCTGAAGCCAGGCCCCAAGGCCATGGTGGTTGCAGCCGCACCGCAGGCCGCCCGCTGGGCATTGACCAGCGGCGAGCATGTCGCCACCGTTTCAAGCGCGACGACGGCGCCGGGCTACGCCTACAGCATCGTGCACACGCCGCCGAGCGAAGTCTACACGGCCGGCTTCCAGCCGAGCAGCCAGGTGGCCGATGCCAACCGCTTCACCGGCAACGCCGTCAAGTTCATGTCGGTAGCCCGCTTCCAGACCAAATGACGGCAAATCAATCGACAAAGCCGCGCCGGGCAACCAGCGCGGCTTTTTGCTGTTCAGCGAACCGGGCCAGCCTGCACGGTCACGCGCGGCTGAACTTCTCGTGAAGCCGGAACGGTCGGCCTATTCCCCGGGTTAATACAGGTTCGTTCAAACCCGGGGAGATCCATGAAGAACATCCTATTGGCATCGGTCATCGCATTGGCAACCGCTTCGGCGGCCATCGCCCCTACGCAGGCCGAGACCATTGTCGTCAAAACTCATGACCATATGCACATGAAGAAGCACTGCCGGACCAAGGTGGTCACAAGCTGGAAGCATCACCACAGGGTGGTTGAAAAGGTTCGGGTCTGCAGCTGATCCGGTTCGGAGCCGATTTGACAAACCCGGTCGACGCGAGTCGGCCGGGTTTCTTCATCCCGTGGCCGAGGCCTTATTTCGCAAGCTTGCTCGCCGCGCGCGCCAGGGCTTCGATCTCGTCCCACTTGCCGGCCTTGACGAGGTCGTCGGGCGCCACCCAGGAGCCGCCGACGCAGACCACGTTGGGCAGGCTGAGATAGTCGGCCGCGTTCTTGGCCGAGATGCCGCCGGTCGGGCAGAATTTCACATCGGCGAGCGGCGAGGCGAAGGCCTTCAGCGAAGCGATGCCGCCCGACTGCTCGGCCGGGAAGAATTTCAGGAAGCGCAAGCCGGCTTCCCGCGCCGCCATGATCTCGCCGGGCGTGATGGCGCCGGGCAGCAGCGGAACATCGCTGCCGGCGGCTGCCGACAGAAGCTCGCGGGTGATGCCGGGGCTGACGATGAAGCGCGAGCCCGCGGCAGCCGCCTCTTCGAACTGCCTGGCATCGAGAATGGTGCCGGCGCCGACGATGGCGTCCTCGACTTCACCAGCGACCCGCCGGATCGCTTCCAGCGCATCGGCGGTCCTCAGCGTGATCTCGATCGCGGGCAGGCCGCCGCGCGCCAGCGCGCGCGCCAGCGGCACGGCATTGGCGACATCGGAGATCTTCAGCACCGGGATGACCGGCTGGCCGTTGAGGAGCGACAGGAGTTTTTCGGTCTTGCTGGGCATGTGTCTCTCCGTGGCGTGGACAATTCAACCGATTAGCAGAAGGCCGTTTTCCTGTCCACGAAACCGGCCGTGTCGCGATGTCACGTGTCGCCCATGCTCGCCAAGCTTAGCTCACAAAGGCGGCTGCCAGCTCGGCGGCGGTGTCGGCAGGTTTGTGCCGGCAGCTTTGTCAGGATAGGAATTTTTTCTTGACTCCCTGATCTCAGCTATGGTACAAATTCGCCTATGGTGCAGATTTGCGCCCGGGACCTCCGAACAGGATGCCTGCTTTGCCTTGAATAGGCTTTCGTGAGCGTCTAGTGGCTTCGGCAATGACATCACTTCCACCCTTCCGCGTCGCAGCGCTCTACCGGTTTGCCCGGCTCGACGCTTTCGAAGAACTGCGCGCGCCGCTCGCCGCCTTCTGCTGCGGGCGCGGCATCAAGGGCACGCTGCTGCTGGCGCATGAAGGCATCAACGGCACCGTCGCCGGCAGCGAGGCGGCAATTGCCGAACTGATCTTGTATCTCGAAGCCATCGAAGGGCTGGCGGGCCTCGAGGTCAAGTACAGCGCAGCCGCGGACATGCCGTTCCACCGCATGAAGGTGCGGCTGAAGCGCGAGATCGTTACCATGGGTGTCGATGACATCGATCCTTCGAAAAGTGCCGGCACCTATGTCGCGCCGGCCGACTGGAACGCTCTGATTTCGCAGCCCGGCACTGTCGTCATCGACACGCGCAATGCCTACGAGGTGTCGATCGGCACATTCAGGGGTGCGATCGACCCGGGCACCGCAAGCTTCCGCGAGTTCCCGGCCTGGGTGGAGGCGCACCGGGGGGAACTCGAAGGCCGCAAGGTGGCGATGTTCTGCACCGGCGGTATTCGCTGCGAAAAGGCAACCGCCTATGTCAAATCGCTCGGCTTCGAGGATGTCTTCCATCTCAAGGGCGGCATTCTCAAATATCTCGAAGAGGTTCCGGCCGAACAGAGCCTCTGGCAAGGCGAGTGCTTCGTCTTCGACGAGCGCGTTTCGGTGTCGCACGGCCTCGCCGAGGGCGAAGCGGAACTGTGCCGCGCCTGCCGCCACCCGCTGACACCGGGCGACCTGACGTCGCCCAAATTCGCCGCCGGTATTTCCTGCCCGCATTGTTTCGATGCGCGTTCGAACGAGGACCGCCAGCGTTATGCCGAGCGCCAGCGCCAGGTCGAGCTTGCGCAGGCGCGGGGCAGAGAGCCGCATATCGGCTCCTGATCCAGGCATCGAGCTGCTGCAAAGCGGCCGCCTGTCATTGCAATGTCAAGTTTCGGGACCTACGTCTTCGACGTTCGAAACCTGCCCGTTCGGCCGGGCAAATCCTGGAGGCACTGAATGTTCGATCCCAAGAAGCTTCTCGACGATCTGCTCGGCTCGCAAATCCCCGGCACCAGCGGCACCGTCCGCGACAAGGCGGGGCAGGCCGTGCAGTGGCCAAGGACAATCCGCTGGCCGCCGGCGCACTGGCCGCCGTGCTGCTTGGAACTGGTGCCGGTCGTAACGTGACGGGCGCCGCGGTGAAGCTTGGCGGACTGGCCGCCATCGGCGGCCTCGCCTACAAGGCCTACCAGAACTACAAGGCCGGCAACGCACCCGCCGAAGCACCGGCCGCCGGCGAACCGGAATTGCTGCCGCCGCCCAAGGACACCGCCTTCCACCCGTCGCAGGCGCCGCAAGGCGAGGACGAATTCACGCTGACCCTGATACGGGCGATGATCTCGGCGGCGAAGGCCGATGGCCATATCGACGATGAAGAGCGCCAGAAGATCGCCGGCAAGCTCAGCCTGGCCGGCATAGACTCCGATGCCGAAAAGTTCCTGATGGCGGAGTTGGCAAGCCCGCTCGACCTCGACACGCTGGTCGCCGGCGCCAAGACCGACGCGCAGAAGCTCGAACTCTACACGGCGTCGCGCCTGACCATCGATCCCGACACCCGCGCCGAGCGTGGCTACCTCGACCTGCTTGCAGGCCGGCTCGGCCTGCCGGACGCGCTGGTCGACCATGTCGAGGCAACGGTTTCGGCGGCCAAGGTGCCGGCCACGGCAGGGACGTCACCCAATCCGCGCTGGTAGGCCAAAACGGCACAGGAGGCGCTTTCCGGGTTAACCTCTCGTTAACCCAGCAAGCGCATCATTCAACATAGTCGGATCGGCTTTTCCTCCTCCCAAGCCCGGTTCAGATCAGGGGCGGTCGCCAATGGCCGCCCTTTTTGTCGGCCCGATCGGATGGACACGCTTGCCATCGCCGCCGTCATTTGCGATGCCTTCCTTTTTCGAGCCAAACCCCGAAAATCAGTCGAGCAAGCGCAGCGCTGCCGGAGGACAACAGCCATGACCGAACAAAGAACCGCCATCGTCACCGGGGCCGGCACGGGCATCGGCAAGAGCGTCGCCACGGCGCTGCTCAAGGCGGGCTGGAACACAGTGTTCTGCGGACGCCGCAAATCCGTGCTGGATGCAGCCGTGGCCGAGGCCGGGTCCACCGATGCCAAGGCCCTGGCGGTTGCCTGCGATATCAGCAAGGCAGGCGAGGTCGACGATCTGTTCGAGACCGTGGCGGCGGCCTTCGGCCGTGTCGACCTGCTCTTCAACAATGCCGGCATGGGCTACAAATCGACGCCGATCGACGAGATACCGGTCGAAGTGTGGAACGATATCGTCGGCGTCAACCTCACCGGTTCGTTCCTGTGTGCCCGTGCCGCCTTTGGCGCCATGCGCAAGCAGAAGCCGATGGGTGGCCGCATCATCAACAACGGTTCGGTGTCGGCCTATGCGCCGCGCCCGGGCTCGGTGCCCTACACGGCGACCAAGCATGCCATATCAGGGCTGACCAAGACGCTGGCGCTCGACGGCCGGCCTTATGACATCGCCTGCGGCCAGATCGACATCGGCAATGCCCTGACCGATATGGCGCAGGCGATGACGGTCGGCGTGCCGCAGGCCAACGGCTCCATATCAGCCGAAGCGGTGATGGATGTTCAGCGCGTCGCCGACGCCGTCGTCCACATGGCCAGCCTGCCGCTCGACGCCAACGTGCTGTTCATGACCGTCATGGCGACCAAGATGCCGTTTGTCGGGCGTGGGTAGTTATTCTCCCGGTAGCTCTGCGCCGGGCAGATAGAGCGCGATAGGACGGATCTCGTAGACGGCGGTCGGATTGACGCGACGAAAGTCGCGCGCGATAGCGATGGCATCGTCCCGCGTCGGGCAGTCGACGACATAGAGGCCGAGAAGCTGTTCCTTGGTTTCGGCGAAGGGGCCGTCGACGATCAAGCCGCCGCGCAAGGTGCAGGCCGATTGTGTCGCGCCAAGCCGCGCCGACGGGCCAAGGCTGCCGTCGGCATAGAGCCCTTCATGGATCTTGAGCAAGTCAGCCATCAGCGCCGTATCTTCCTGCGGCGTCAGCGCCTTGATTGTGTCTTCCACATGATAGGCAAGGATTGCATAGAACATCCGATGTCACCCCACTTCGATCCTGATCCGAGGACCGTAGCCGTTCTCGACACGCACGCCCAGTCCCGGCCGCGCGCCTCCGGACGGCTCATGACACGGTCATGCCACAGCCGCAAATTGTCCGGAAGAGGACAGCGGGCCGCTTTCAAGCTTACTTCGCCAGGAAGGCCCCGATCCGTTCCAGCGCCCGCAAGATGTTCTCCTCGGAATTGGCGTAGGAGAGCCTGATATAGCCTTCGCCGAGAATGCCGAAATCGGGACCGCCGATCAGCGCCACGCCGGCCTCGTCGAGCAGCGCCGAGGCAAGTTTCTTGGCTTTCCAGCCGGTCTTCGAGACGTTGGGGAAAGCGTAGAACGCGCCTTTGGGCGTGATGCAGGACATATTGGGCAGCGCGTTCAGCCCCTCGACGACGATCTTCCGGCGGCGGTCGAAGGCGCCCATCATCTTGGCGACATCGTCTTGCGGGCCGTCGATTGCCGCGATGCCGGCGAACTGGCTCGGCGCGTTGACGCAGGACCAGCAGTTGACCGCCAGCTTGCGCACCTTGTCGTAGAGATGGGCGCCCCTGTCGCCATTCGGCCAGATCGACCAGCCCATGCGCCAGCCGGTCATCGCCCAGGTCTTCGACCAGCCATTGAGCACGATCAGCCGGTCGCGGATCTCGGGAAAGCCGAGCAGCGAGCAATGCGTCTCGCCATCATAGGTCATGACGTCGTAGATCTCGTCGGAGAGGATGGCGACCTGCGGATGCGCCTCCAGCCCCTTGACCAGTTTCTCGATCTCGGCACGCGGCGTGACGCCGCCGGTCGGATTGGCGGGCGAGTTGAGGATCAGCAGCCTGGTCTTCGAAGTGATCAGCGCCAGCGTCTCCTCGGCGGAGAAGGCAAAGCCGTTTTCCTCGCGCATCGGCACGGGAATAGGGGCTGCACCGGTGAACTCGATCATCGAGCGATAGATGGGGAAGCCCGGATCGGGATAGAGGATTTCGGCGCCAGGTTCGCCGAACATCAGGATCGCGGCGAACATGGTTGGCTTGCCGCCGGGCAGGATCATCACCGTTTCGGGCGATACTTCGACACCGGTGGTGGTGAGCGTGCGGCGCACCACCGCCTCGCGCGTCGCCAGCAGGCCATTGGCCGGTGTATAGCCGTGATGGCCGTCGCGCAGCGCCTTGATCGCCGCCTCGACGATGTGCTGCGGCGTCTTGAAGTCCGGCTGGCCGATGCCGAGATTGACAATGTCGCGGCCTTGTTGGGCAAGTGCTGTGGCCCTCGCGAGCACGGCAAAGGCGTTTTCCTCGCCAAGGCGGTCGAAGGCCGAAATCGTGTGGAGCATTTTTCCCGTCCGTGTGGTTCTTGCTGTTGGGTCGCGTTTTTGTGAGCTTCGGCTGGCAAAAGTCAAACGGATTGGAGCTTTCGGTGTCGGAAAATCTCAGGGATTGGCAACCGCGCCCGCGGCCCGAACGCAAGACCATCGACGGAAGCACTGTCCGGCTCGAACCGCTGAGTGCCGCAAAACATGGCGATGGCCTCTATGAAGCGTCCTCCGTGTCCGACATCGACGGCCGCTTCGCCTGGTTGCCCGATTATCCGCCGGAGACCCGCGCCGCCTTCCAGCCATGGCTGGACAAGGTCGAGGCCAGCGAGGATCCGCTGTTCTTCACCGTCATCGACAAGGCCAGCGGCAAGGTCGCCGGGCGCCAGACGCTGATGCGCATCGATCCGGCGTACGGCGTCATCGAGATCGGCAACATCTATTGGGGGCCGCTCATCTCGCGCAAGCCGGGTGCAACCGAAGCGCAGTTCCTGTTCATGAAATACATCTTCGACGAGCTCGGCTACCGCCGCTACGAATGGAAGTGCAACAACCGCAACGAGCCATCGAAGCGGGCCGCCGAACGGTTCGGCTTCAAGTTCGAAGGCATTTTCCGCCAGCATCTGATCGTCAAGGGTGAAAACCGCGACACTGCGTGGTATTCGATCATCGACAAGGAGTGGCCGGCGCTGCGCCGTGCCTACGAGGCATGGCTCGATCCGTTCAATTTCGATGGCGACGGCCAGCAGAAGCGACGGCTCGAGGATTGTCGCGCGGAATTCGGCGCCTAGGAGTTCGCCATTGGCACATACCCACGATCACAGCGGGCACGATCACAGCGGGCACGATCACATTGGGCACGATCATGGGCCCGGCCATGTCCATGGCTCGACCGACAAGAAACGCGTTCTGATCGCAGCCTGCCTGACCGGCGGCTTCATGGTCGCCGAAGCGCTTGGCGGCATCCTCACCGGCTCGCTGGCGCTGCTGGCCGATGCCGGCCACATGCTCGCTGACTCGATCGCGCTCGGCCTTGCCTGGTATGCGTTTCATCTTGGCGGCCGTCCGGCGACCGTTCGCCTCACCTATGGCTTCGGCCGGGTCAAGACGCTGGTGGCCTATACCAACGGCTTCGCCATCTTCGTCATCGCGCTGTGGATCGTCTACGAGGCCTGGGGGCGCCTGCAGGCGCCGGCACCGGTGCTTGGCGGGCCGATGCTGGTGGTGGCGATCCTCGGCCTGCTGGTGAACATCGGCGCGTTCTTCGTGCTGCATGGCGGCGACCGCGAAAGCCTGAACATGCGCGGCGCCATCCTGCATGTGCTTGGCGACCTGCTCGGCTCGGCGGCGGCCATCGCGGCGGCGCTGGTCATCCTGGCGACCGGCTGGACGCCGATCGACCCGATCCTGTCGGTCCTGGTCTCGCTGCTGATCCTCTACACGGCGTGGTCGCTGATGCGGGAAGCCGCCCATGTGCTGCTTGAGGGCGTGCCGCCAAGCCTCGACCGCGATCTGATCGCCCGGGATATCGAGGCGACGGTCCCACATGCATGTCTGGTCGCTCGACGGGACCAGCAATATGGCGACGCTGCATGCCTGTCTCGACGAGGGCGTCGATGCGCATCAGGCGGTGAGTGCCGTCAAGAAGCGGCTTGCCAGCGAGCACGGCATCAGCCATGCCACCGTGGAACCGGAATTCGGCCAGTGCGCCGACGACGGCGACGAGCACAAGCATGGGCACGAGCATGAAGCGGCTGCATATCACGACCACCATCACTAGGACCGGATCGATCGATGTCGATTGTCCTGCCTCGGGAGTTGCAAAACCTTGAAAACCAGCTTGATGAACACCCGCTGCCCTGGTGCGGCGTGATGGATCGTGACACCAGGAATGCTCTTGTCGCTGCCGTGTGGATCATGCTTCTGTTCGGTATCGGCGCCTACTACCTGCCGACCGTGATGCTGGCACTCGGCAGCCTTTCGACCGTGCTGGCCGGCGCCTTTGGCATCGTTTTCGTGCTGGCGTTCTTCTCGGTGTTCTGGTTGCGGGCCCGCAACCAGCGCAAAAATCAGGGTAAATAGGCAAGGGATTTTCGATATGCGCATTCTGATCA
Organism: Mesorhizobium sp. M7A.F.Ca.MR.362.00.0.0; assembly: GCF_004023175.1. Classification (NCBI taxonomy): domain Bacteria; kingdom Pseudomonadati; phylum Pseudomonadota; class Alphaproteobacteria; order Hyphomicrobiales; family Phyllobacteriaceae; genus Mesorhizobium; species Mesorhizobium sp. M7A.F.Ca.MR.362.00.0.0. The sequence continues at coordinate 4,015 of NZ_RZTF01000097.1, read as the reverse complement.
CTGGCGCCGCGGGTATGGTCGGCCGCAAGCTCATCGCCCGGCTGGCCAAGGACGGCACGCTGCGCGGCCGCAAGATCACGGCGCTGGATTTACACGATATCGTGCCACCACAGGCCCCGAGCCTGGATGGCGTCAGCGTCACGCTGCACACTGGCGATCTCGCCGAAGCAGGGGCCACTGAGCGCCTGGTCGCATCGCGCCCCGACGTCGTGTTCCATCTTGCCGGCATCGTGTCGGGCGAGGCGGAAGCGAATTTCGATCTCGGCTACCGCGTCAATCTCGATGGCACGCGGGCCCTGTTCGATGCCATCCGGCTGGCGGGCTTTGCGCCGCGCGTCGTCTTCACCTCGTCGATCGCGGTGTTCGGCGCGCCGTTCCCGGATGTCATTCCCGACGACTTCCATCCGACGCCGCTGACCTCCTACGGCACCCAGAAGCAGATGAGCGAAGCGCTGCTGGCCGACTATACCAGGCGCGGCTTCTTCGACGGTATCGGCATCCGGCTGCCGACGATCTGCGTGCGGCCGGGCAAGCCGAACAAGGCGGCGTCCGGCTTCTTCTCCGG
>NZ_RZTF01000097.1:0-3440 GCF_004023175.1 Mesorhizobium sp. M7A.F.Ca.MR.362.00.0.0 | reverse complement strand
GAGCCGTTGAGCGGCCACGAAGCGATCCTGCCGGTGCCGCGCTCGGTCGTGCACACGCATGCCAGCCCGCGCTCGGCGGTGAACTTCCTGATCCATGCGGCAGGGATCGACGGCAGCGCAGTCGGGCCGCGCCGCAACCTGACGATGCCCGGCGTTGCCGTCACCGTCGGCGAGCAGATCGAGGCGCTGGAACGCATCGCCGGGCCGAAGGCGGTAAGCCTGATCCGCGAGGTTCCGGATGACACGATCTGGGCGATCGTCAAGGGCTGGCCGACGCGCTTCGAGGCAAAGCGGTCACGGGAGCTCGGCTTCAGCGCCGAAAAGAGTTTTGACGAGATCATCCGCGCTCACATCGAGGATGAGCTCGGCGGCAAGATCGCGGGTTAAACTCCGAACCTCGTGGCGCCGGCCTATCCGCCGCTCGCCAAACTCGCCGACAGCAGCAGCAGTCCGAACAGGAACACAAACGCCGCGCCGCCGATCTCGACGATCGAGTGGATGCGGTTGCCCATGCGGCCGTCGCCGGCGAAATACACCGCCCAGTTCTTGGCGGTCACCGCCAGTGTCGCCAGTGCCGAAACGGTGATGGCCGTGCCAAGCGACATCGCCAGCACCGACAGCAGGCCGCCGAGCCAGAGCCCGTTGAGCAGGGCGAAGCTCAGCACGATCAGGGCGCCGGAGCAGGGGCGGATGCCGACCGCCGCCACCGCCGTCCACGCCGTGCGCCAGTCGAAGCGGTCGCCCGACAGCAGCGCCGGATCGGGTGCGTGCGAATGGCCGCAGGTGTCGCAGACTTCGCCGGCCGCGTGATCGTGATGAGCGTGATCGCGTTCGGCATGATCGTGATGATCGTGCGAAGGGCCGTGCGCATGGTCATGCGCGTGTAGCGCGTGCGAATGAGCATGCGCCGAATGGCTGTGAGCTGCATGGGAGTGACCGGCATGCGAATGGCCCCCATGAGAATGACCCCCATGAGAATGACCGGCGTGAGAATGGCCGGCATGAGCCGCCGACAGGCTGTAGGCCGGGCCCTTGCCGAACAGACGCAGGACGGCGGGGCCGAGTTTGCGCCACAGCAGCCAGGCGCCGAACAGGGTGACGAAGACAAAGCTCATGATCTCCATGAACCAGGCCGCGTCCGTCATCGAGACGGAGGTGCCGCGCAGGACGAAATAGGCGACCCCCATCACCGCGATCGCGGTCAGGCCCTGCAGCAGCGCCGAGACGAAGGACAAGAGGATGCCGCGCCGCAACGCCACCTCATTGGCCACCATGTAGGACGAGATCACCGCCTTGCCGTGGCCGGGGCCGGCAGCATGGAAAATACCGTAGGCGAAGGACAGGCCGACGAGTATCCAGATCTTGCTGCCGTCCTGGCGCATCGCCTTCATCGCCGTTGCCAGCGCGCGGTAGAATTCCTGCTGCCTGAGATTGATCCACATCAGGATATGGGCGAACGGGCCAGTGGTGGGCGCCATGCCGTCATTGACGCCGATGCCGAGCGAACTCTGGGCATGAGCGGCGTCGGCGAAATGCATCATGGCGACAGTGAGGGCCAACAGGCCGAATGCCAAACGCAGGGACGGTTTCGTCACCGGCTTCATCCTTCTGGCTGACAGGTCAGTTCGAGCTTGGTGGCGAAGATCTTGCTCATATCGGTGCCGGTCGGATCGTTGAAAAAGGCATCGGTGAGGGTCTTCTGGTTTTCCTTGATAGCCTCGTCCGGATCCGGACGGACCACCTTGCTGGTGCAGTTCGAGGGCAGGCCTTCAACCGTGATGTTGGAGTCCTCGGTGAAGTCGATCGCCGTGTAGAATGTCGGATCGTAGACGCCGATATCGATCCTGCCGTGGAGCTTGATCGGCACCTTCGGTTCGGACTCGAAAAGGATGATCAGCTGATCGTTGTCGAAATTGGCCATCAGATGCGGCGGCGGCGTCATCGCCACGTCCTTGCCGTCGACGGTGACGAGCTGGAAGTAATTGAACTCGGCCAGCGAGGCATGAACGGTGTCGGCGACTTCCTTCAGCTCCTTGTCATCGAGCTTCAGGTCGGAGTTCTTGTCGAACTCCATCATCACGGTCGAGGAAAACAGATCGTCGAAGCGCCAGAGATGACGCAGAGCCTTCACGCTTTGGTGATCCGGGGAGAGAATCACATCGAGGCGGGCCTCGGCGAAGACATGCGGATGCACGTAAGCCGGTCCAGTGGCGGCAAAGCTAGCCGCCAAGGCCGAAGCCAGCATGATTGCGTGCCGTTTCAGGTGCATTCTGGGTCGCGATTCCATAGGCCTCGGAAGAGTTGCCGAGAGTTACCAGAAAGGGGGCGAAATTGGGACCACGAGACTATTGACGCCGGTCAGCCAGCCTCGCGCGTCCTGAACCACTGCACCAAAAAGTCGACGAAGACGCGGACTTTCGCCGGCAGATAGCGGCGGTGCGGGTAGACGGCGAAGATGCCGCCGCCCGACAGGATACGGTCATCCATCACCGCCACCAGCCGGCCGCTCGCGAGGTCGGGCGCGGCGATGAAATCCGGCAGGACGGTAAATCCGAGGCCCGCCACGGCCGCGGCTCTCGCCGTCATCGGGCTGTTGACCTCGACCGGACCGGACACCGAAACGCTCACCGGATCGCCATTGTCGCCCTTGAACGGCCAGTTGTTCAGTCCGCGGCCATTGGTGTCGACGATGCAAGGCATGCGGCTGAGATCCTGCGGCCTTGTCGGCATGCCATGCTTGGCGATCAGTTCGGGGGAGGCGCAGAGCTTTATCGAAAACGGCGCCAGCCGCCTGGCGATCAGCGACGAGTTCTCCAGCCGCGAGATGCGCACCGCAAGATCGAAGCCCTCCTCGACCAGATCGACGAAGCGGTCGTCGAGCTGGATGTCGAGCACGATGTCGGGATGCTGCTTGGCGAAGTCGATCAGCGACTGGCCGATCGGCGCGTCGGCGAAGGTGCGCGGCGCCGACAGCTTGATCCGGCCGCGCACGTCGCCGGAGGATTCACGCACCGCGTCGGCCAGGCTGTCGACCTCGCGCACGATCTCAGAGGCGCGCCGGTAATAGGTGTGGCCGGCCTCGGTCATCGAGAACTGGCGCGTGGTGCGGTTGAGCAGCAAAGCGCCGAGTTCGTCTTCCAGCTCGCGCACATATTTCGACAGCAAGGCCTTGGAACGGCCGATCTTGCGCGCCGCCGCCGAAAAGCCCTCGGCCTCGACCACGTCGATGAAGGCACGCATGCGCGTCAGTGTGTCCATGGTCAGGCCTTTCGTGCCGCGTCGAGAAGTTTCCGACCGAGCCGTATCAGGGCAATGTCGCTGCCGGAAGGGCCAAGCAGCGACAGGCCGAACGGGGCGCCGGCGACCGAGCCGACGGGCAGCGTGATCTGTGGAAAACCGGACAGGCCGGCCAGGCACAGAAGTTGGAGCGCCCGTTCGGC
>NZ_RZTF01000980.1:0-310 GCF_004023175.1 Mesorhizobium sp. M7A.F.Ca.MR.362.00.0.0 | reverse complement strand
ATTGTGGCCATAATACTGATATAAAAAAAGCTCCATCTATGTGAAGGATAGATGGAGCTTCTGCTTGTAAGAAGCTAAAAAATTATGTTCTTATCTTTACTCGCTTAGTAAGTTTTACCTGTAGCACTTCATAAAGAGCAATCCACAAATACAGCCAAATTAGCCCTAATGCGTAGCCGCCGATTACATCGGATGGAAAGTGGGCGCCGAGGACTACTCTGCTTACTCCTATCAGCAGGATAAACAGAAAGGCGGCAGCGGTAACTAGCCATTTTTGTGTGCTTCCTTTTAATTTCCTTGCGATTAGGTA
>NZ_RZTF01000979.1:0-310 GCF_004023175.1 Mesorhizobium sp. M7A.F.Ca.MR.362.00.0.0 | reverse complement strand
GCCCCACCAAGCGCCCCACCGATCGCATATTTACCCAATACGCCCGATGTCGCCGAGCCGCCGACACCACCACCGCCGCCGATCGAGTTGGCGCTGATACCATACGAATCGGCGCCGTCGGTCACGATCAGGCTCCGGTTGGTAACAGAGACCGTGCCGCCATTGCCGGCACCACCCGCGGCGAGGCCGATCGCCGCGCCGATGCCGACGGACGTCTCGCCTTCGCTGCCTCCGCCAACGATCTCCTCGTCGGTCGAAGCCGCGCCGCCGCCGCCGCCGCCGCCGCCGACCGACATCGCCAGGATACCGA
>NZ_RZTF01000978.1:0-312 GCF_004023175.1 Mesorhizobium sp. M7A.F.Ca.MR.362.00.0.0 | reverse complement strand
ATTTCGGCCTGCGTGCTCGGCGGCGTTTCGCTCGCCGGCGGCCGCGCCACCATGTCGGGCGTCATCGTCGGCGTGCTGATCATGGGCATCGCCGAGAACGCCATGAACCTGCTCAACATCCCGGCCTTCTACCAGTACATCGTGCGCGGCGTTATTTTGCTGCTAGCCGTGCTGCTCGACAATCTGCGCTCGTCGGCTTTGGGTCGGCGATAGGCTGGAGGAACAAAAATGGCTGAGCGCCTTTCCGGCAAACGCATCTTCCTGACGGGTGCAGCGCACGGCATCGGGCTTGCCATCGCCTAAGCCTGTTTG
>NZ_RZTF01000977.1:0-312 GCF_004023175.1 Mesorhizobium sp. M7A.F.Ca.MR.362.00.0.0 | reverse complement strand
CTCCGGACGTGCGCGGCTTCGTCGACGAAAGTGTCGGCGCCCTGATCGCGCATGACCGCGAGCACGGCACGCCCTATCTGGAGACGTTATTTGCCTATCTGCGCGAGGGCTGCCGCAGCCAGGCCTGCGCCGACGCCATCGGCCTGCATGTCACCACCTTACGCTATCGCCTGTCGCGCATGGAGGACCTGTTCGGCATCCGTCTCGACACGCCCGAACAGCGCTTCGCGGTTGAACTCGCGATCCGTCTCAGCGGCATCATCGACAGCCGCACGCCGACAGCCCGTTAGACTCTGTTGACCTCGCCCTGTC
>NZ_RZTF01000976.1:0-315 GCF_004023175.1 Mesorhizobium sp. M7A.F.Ca.MR.362.00.0.0 | reverse complement strand
ACTAAACCTCTTTTCTACTAATGAAGGGGTCCTAACTCCTCAATTTTTAAGCTATATGTATTATAATCGGCAATCACCAAGACCTCTTTAGACTCTTCCATATAATCTAAGAAATTATCATCCCCATAAACTTTCCTTAAATCTCTTACGGTTGCTGTACTTTTTATGACTTTACCGTATTTATGAAAGTGCTCTTTCAGCTCTGGGGTAATAACCACATAACTCGGATCAATTTTAAATTCCATTATTCATTCCTCCGTTTTCTGGGAATTACTTTTTATTTTCACATTATCTTGGAATCCTCTTTCAGTAATC
>NZ_RZTF01000975.1:0-318 GCF_004023175.1 Mesorhizobium sp. M7A.F.Ca.MR.362.00.0.0 | reverse complement strand
CCAGCAATACTAGTGAGGAAGCTCCTACTACTATGCCTAATGGTGGACAGCAAGGAGATGGAGGCAGCTCCAGCCAATCTGGCATGTTTAACACTGGTGAAGCAGGCCCGCTGCGATTATTCCAAAGCGAGCTGTCTGGACAAATTAGCTGGCTGCTGCCATTCGTGGTCTTTGCCATTATTGGTTTAGTCTTGTCTTTCTTAAAGACGAGAAAGTATACAATACAGCACCATTTTGCAGCATTTTGGTTTTTCTGGCTAGCACCTATGTTTGTTTTCTTCAGCATCGCGCTATTTTACCATCATTATTATTTAAGTA
>NZ_RZTF01000974.1:0-322 GCF_004023175.1 Mesorhizobium sp. M7A.F.Ca.MR.362.00.0.0 | reverse complement strand
TAATAACACCACCGCTTCCTTTAGAAGTAACAAACGCGATTGGTCTCGGAATAATGCTGCCGATAAAGAACTTATACACCTCTTTCGCAGAAAGCGTGCTTGGATCAATTGTTAACATGCTATTCCTCCATTCATGGCAAACTTCGCCGGTAAAATTTTTATACAAGCTATTTTATCTTGAATTCGAGATAATCATACTATTATTAATTACTGTCTGTCAAGAATGAGTCCTTTCTTCTAGTAAAAATAAAGAAAATTACTCTATTTTTTCCTATTATAGTTTGCTATCATTAATTTGTATAATTTTTACTCTGTTTCCATT
>NZ_RZTF01000973.1:0-322 GCF_004023175.1 Mesorhizobium sp. M7A.F.Ca.MR.362.00.0.0 | reverse complement strand
GCTTTATTGTAGCAGGGATCTTTGCCTATGTTTCAGGGACACCGTTTGTTTATCAAAATATTTACGGCGTTTCGCCAACAACATTCAGTCTGCTGTTTGGAATGAACGGAATTGCTTTAATGATTGGCTCCCAGCTTGTCGGAAGGTTTGCAGATACTGTTTCTGAGAGGACTTTCCTGCAAATTGGCCTCCTTATTGCCAATCTTTCAGGTATTACCTTATTCATTGCCCTGTTGCTTCATGCCCCATTGCTAGCCATTGTTATTCCCATTTTCTTTTTTGTGTCGTCCATTGGAATTATTTCAACAACATCTTTCTCATT
>NZ_RZTF01000972.1:0-324 GCF_004023175.1 Mesorhizobium sp. M7A.F.Ca.MR.362.00.0.0 | reverse complement strand
ATATTGCGGTGCAACTTTGATGTAGAAGCGCGCTTCGCCGATCACGGCAAATTGAACACGGCCCGGCGCGCACCCATATCGGCGACGCGCCCGCGTTATGAGGACGCTGGCCGAACCCGCAGTGGAAAAAACGACGATGAGAATCAGGTTTCACAAGCTTGCAGCCGTTGTTGTGCTCATTGGTTTCGCGGCATGGATGGCGACAGGCGAGTTTTCGTCAGTCGGCAGCGTAGCCGCCAACAAAGCCAAGGCAGCCGAAGCCGAACAGGCCAAGGCGCCCGATGCGGCGAAGCCGAAGCCGGCGGAAGCCGAGCGGAAGGCACC
>NZ_RZTF01000971.1:0-324 GCF_004023175.1 Mesorhizobium sp. M7A.F.Ca.MR.362.00.0.0 | reverse complement strand
GACGCTGGCCACTATGAACGGTCGCTGTGACGCAGTAGCATCAACCGGTCGCTGGCACGGGAAACTTACTGCCGCAGCGCGACGGAAATGGCGTCGAGGCCGCCACGCAATTCGGCTTCCGTCGGCCAGCCGAAGCCGACGCGGAAGAAGCGTTTTTCCATCTCGAACCAGTGGCCGGGTCCGACATAGGTGCCATGGTTTTCCAGCAGGTTCACATAGAACCGGTCGAGGTCGAAGCCGGTTTCGACATTGAGGCGCGGGAAGCCTACGACGCCGCCTTCGGGCCTGATCCAGTCGACCAGCGGTTCGCGATCGATCCAGGCC
>NZ_RZTF01000096.1:17175-18265 GCF_004023175.1 Mesorhizobium sp. M7A.F.Ca.MR.362.00.0.0 | reverse complement strand
GTAAATGAAGAAAGGCGTTGCCCGGCAGGCAACGCCCTGACATTTGGAAGAGCGCCGCGCGTCCGGTTTCGACGCGCCTGCGGCGCAGTCTTTTTCAAGCCGCACTCGCTCTGTCCGGAAAGCCGGTTCAGGGCGATGTGCCAGGGACGTGTGGGCGATATGAATTTGCAGAGCATGACCGGTTTTGCACGTGCCGTCGCCGAGCACGAAGGCACCTCGATCGCCTGGGAGGTCAAGTCCGTCAACGGCAAGAGCGTCGAGGTACGGCTGCGGCTGCCGCAAGGCTTCGAGCGGTTGGAACCTGCTGTCCGGCAAATACTTCAGAAACGTTTTGCACGCGGCAATTTCCAGGCGACGCTGACCATCGGCCGTGCCGTTGGCGCGCAGGCGCAGCCGGTCGTCAACGAAGCCTTCCTGAAGGACCTTGCTGGGCTCGCCAAACGGCTGCAGGAGCAATTCGGCGTTGCTGCGGCGACGTCGGATGGATTGCTTTCGCTGCGCGGCGTGCTCGACATTCCTGAAACCGTCGAAACCGAGGAGGCGAGGGCCGCGCTCGATGCCGCGATCATGGCCGCGCTCGAAGTGGCCTTGAACGGGCTCGAACAGGCACGGCAGGGCGAAGGAGCCGCGCTGGCTTTGCTGTTGTCGGGTCATATCGACACGATCGAGGCGCTGACGCTGCGGGCAGAAGTGGATCCATCCCGCGAGACCGCGGTGATCCGCGAACGCATCGCCGAGCAGGTCAGGCTGCTGATGGACGCTTCCGCCAATCTGGATGCCACCCGACTGCATATGGAGGCGGCGTTCCTGGCCACCAAGGCCGATATTCGCGAAGAGATCGACCGGCTGAAAACGCATGTCGCATCCGGCCGGGCACTGCTGGTGGGCGGCGGCGCGGTCGGTCGCAAGCTCGATTTTCTGGCACAGGAATTTAACCGCGAATCGAATACGCTGTGTTCCAAATCGAATGCCGCAGCCATCACCGCGATCGGCCTGGACCTGAAGGCGGTGGTCGACCAGTTTCGTGAACAGATCCAGAATCTGGAGTAGCCGATGGTTGCCAAGGATTTGGGGTCCCGCATACGCCGCC
>NZ_RZTF01000096.1:6776-17165 GCF_004023175.1 Mesorhizobium sp. M7A.F.Ca.MR.362.00.0.0 | reverse complement strand
GCCTGATGCTCGTCCTGTCGTCGCCGTCCGGCGCCGGCAAGTCGACGATCGCGCGCAATCTTCTGGAAAGCGATTCCAGCCTCGAACTGTCGGTCTCGGTCACCACCAGGCCGCGCCGTGGAAGCGAGATCGAAGGCGTCCACTATCATTTTCGGACGATGCGCGAATTCGAGCGGCTTCGTGATTCCGACGCGCTGCTGGAGTGGGCCGAGGTGCATGGCAATTGCTATGCGACGCCGCGCGAACCGGCCGAACTGGCGCTGTCCGAGGGGCGCGACATGCTGTTCGACATCGACTGGCAAGGCGCCCAGCAGCTCAAGGAGAAGATGCGCGCCGACATTGTCTCGATCTTCATCCTGCCGCCATCGATGAAGGAGTTGAAGGCGCGGCTGAAACGTCGCGCTGAAGACCAGGAGGCGGTGATCGAGACGCGGCTGAAAAACGCCCGCAACGAGATCGAGCACTGGAAGGAATATGATTTCGTCATCGTCAATGATGACCTTGACCGCGCCTTCGCCGAAGTGCGCGGCATCGTCGTCGCCGAGCGGCTAAGACGCGACCGCCGGCCAGGCCTGTTCGATTTCGTCTCTGGACTGTTGGACGAGAAGACGGGCTGAGACCTCTTCCTTCGCCCCGTTCACGGGGAGAAGGTGGCCCGAAGGGCCGGATGAGGGGCGGTGCTGGCATTTCAAGGTTCGTGCTGCCCCCTCATCTGCCTGCCGGCATCTTCTCCCCGTAAACGGGGAGAAGAGAGCTACACCGCATTGGTCAGCCGCACGAATTCCTCGACGCTGAGCGTCTCGGCGCGGCGTGTCGGATCGATGCCGGCGCGTTCGAGCAGGGCCTCGCCGCCGAGGCTTTTCACGCTCTGCCGCAGCATCTTGCGACGTTGGCCAAAAGCGGCTTCTGTGACGCGGCCGAGTTTCTTCACTTCGGCGGGCAGGGGCGTCGGGCGCGGCACCAGATGCACCACCGAGGAGGTGACCTTTGGCGGCGGCGTGAATGCCTGTGGCGGTACGTCGAAGGCGATCCTCGCCTCCGTCCGCCAGCCGGCAAGAACCCCCAGCCGGCCATAGCTGTCGCTGCCGGCAGGCGCGACGATGCGCTCGGCCACCTCGCGCTGGAACATCAAAGTCATCGAGGTGTAGAAAGGCGGCCAGTCGCTGACCGTCAACCAGCGCACCAGCAGCTCCGTGCCGATATTGTAGGGCAGGTTGGCCACGATCTTGACCGGGCCGCCATTGCCGGTCGCTCGACTGGCAAGGCCTGTGAAATCCGTCTTCAGCGCATCGCCGGAAACAACCTCCAGACGGCCGGGATAGTGGTCGGACACTTCGGCAAGAGCAGCCAGGCAACGTTCGTCACGCTCGATGGCGATGACGTGACGCGCGCCGTTGGAAAGCAGGGCGCGGGTCAGCCCGCCGGGACCGGGACCGACCTCGATCACGGTTGCATCGGACAAGTCGCCGGCGGTGCGCGCGATCTTGCCTGTGAGGTTGAGGTCGAGCAGGAAATTCTGGCCGAGCGCCTTCTTTGCCTGCAGCCCATGACGCTCGATCACCTCGCGCAGCGGCGGCAGCCCGTCGATGCTCATGCCCGAGATCTCATACCGCAACCGCCTTCGTGTTCGTGTCGGCCAGCCGCCGGGCAAGCTTCAGCGCCGCTATCAGGCTGTCGGGCCGCGCCACACCCTTGCCGGCGATGTCGAAGGCCGTGCCGTGGTCGGGCGAGGTGCGGATGAAGGGCAGGCCGAGCGTGACATTGACCGCCTCGTCGAAAGCCAGCGCCTTGGCCGGGATCAGCGCCTGGTCGTGATACATGCAAAGGGCCGCGTCGTAGCCCGCCCGCGCCCGGACATGGAACAACGTGTCGGCCGGCAAAGGGCCGAAAGCGTCGATGCCATCGGCACGCAGGATGTCGACCGCCGGGCGCACGATCCGCTCGTCCTCGAGGCCCATGGCGCCGCCTTCGCCGGCATGCGGGTTGAGCCCGGCAATGGCCAGCCTCGGCTTGGCGATGCCAAAGCGGCCGGTGAGATCGGCAGCGGTGATGCGCGCGGTGGCGACGATCAGCTCGGTGGTCAGTGCCTTCGGCACCTCGGCCAGCGCGATGTGGATGGTGACGGGAACGGTGCGCAGGTCGGGTCCTGCCAGCATCATCACCGGCATCGCCTCGACGCCGCTGTGCCGGGCCGCCAGATGCGCCAGATACTCGGTGTGGCCGGGGAAGCGAAAGCCGGCGTCGTAGAGCGGCTTCTTGGCGATGGGGCAGGTGACCACGGCCGAGGCTTCGCCGGCAAGGCAATCGGCGACGGCGCGGTCGATGGCCTCGATGGTGGCAGCCGCATTGGCCGGATCCGGCCGGCCGAGACTGTCGATGCAGCGGGCAGTCAGTGGAACGATCGGCAAGGCGCGGGCAAAGACCTGCGCCGCTTGCGCTGATGTCGTTTCGACGACCGGCAGCGAAATGCCGAGCAGGCGCGCCCGGGAGGCGATCAGCGCCGGATCGGCGAGCAGGTAGAAGGGGGGCAGGGCGGCAGCTTCGCGCGCCATAAAGGCGGCGATGGCGATCTCCGGCCCAATGCCGGACGGATCGCCGGCGCTCAACGCGAGCGCAGTCACTGCGTTGCTCACGTCAGCGCTTGACGATGCGGGCTTTTGCCTTCAGCTCGTCGACATATTTCTTGCTGAGCGCGTCGGCATCCTTGTCGCCGCCGGAGCCTTCGGCCTGAAACGCCATTTGGGCGACCTTGTCGTCGGACACTTCGCGCGACGAGCAGATGCCGATGAATTCGACGCCGCGTTCGGTTTCGCGCGTGGCGGTGGCACCGCCGACTTTGGTCGCCTTGATCTGCTCGGCCCAGTCCGGCGGCAGCTGCGGCGCCAGCACCCGGCCCAGATCCCGAACGGTGACGTCGATCAGGCCCTTGGCGAATTCGCGCGTCGTTTTGCAGCCGTTGAAGCGGGCGCGCATGGCGTCGGCCTCGCGCTTGCGTTTGCCCAGCGTCGCGCTGCGTTCAGCCGCCGGAACCACGAAGATGACCTGCTGCAGCATGTATTCGGTGGCGCTCGGTTTGGCGCCGCCTTTTTCGAGCATCTTTCTCACGAGATCCTGCTCGCTGACGGCACCGGTGCCGTCGCCAGAACGGTAGCGCGCGCTCAAAGCCTGGTTCCAGGCCATCTGGGCGCGGATGAATTCCTTGAAGTGGCTCTTGGTGACGCCTGACTTCTCCATGACGCCGTCAAGCTGGCTGAGCTGCATCTTGTTGCTCGAGGCAAAGCGCTGATACGCCGCCTCGACTTGTGCGTCGCTGATGCGGATGCCAAGCCGCTTGGCCTCGGCCATACGAAGCGTCTGGTCGATCATTTCCTGGCCGGCATCGCCCTTCTTGCGCTGCAGCTTCAGGAAGGCGGCGCGATGGGCTATGTCACCGGTGGTGACCGGAATGTTGTTGACGACGTATTTGATCTCGCTGGCGAAAGCCGGCGGCGTCATTGCAGTGATCGACACGGACGTCGCCGCCACGAGCAACGCGAAACCTGCTGAAAAGAGGTATTTCCTCATCGTTGGTATCCCAATTCTATCCCGGTCCCGCCCAATTTCATCTTTCCAGGTGCGCGAAATCCGTGCCAGCCCTATGCGGCGAAACGATGTCGCCGATTGTTACTGGATCGTGTCGATGGCACTGGTCGACGAGCCGAATTCGCCGAGGGTGCGGAACGACAGATTGAAGCCGATGGTCTGCGACACCTCCCTGGTGTTCAGATCGCGCGACTGCGAGTAGGTCATCAGATAAGTGAAGCAGGAATCGTTGTAGGCGAAGCCGACACCGTCCTTGACCAGCAGGCTTTGCTGCAGGTCGTAGGTTCCTGTGCCGAAGACGCGCCAGTTTTCGGCCAGATGCGTGGATGCACCAAGTGTGACTTCGTGACGGTCTTCCGTGAAACCGTACAGCGGCTGGGCCTGGATGAAGGCGTATTTGGCGCTCAGCGACACAGGCAGGCCGGAATAGGCGGCCTTCACCTCGGCACGGCGGACCTCGAAACTCTGTTCGTCGAAACGGCCGCTGACCGAGGCCGCGAAGCCGTTGGGGCTGTTGATGCCGAACAGGCCGACATAGTCGGATTTGGTCGTGTCGAGGCCGGAATTGGCGCCGACATTGACCAGATCCGGCGCGGCAAAGGAGTTCTCGCCGCCGATCTGATAGGATTGGCCGAAAATGGCATTGGTACCCCAGCCATTGTTGTACGAGCCGGAATAGCGGAGGCCGACATTGGCGCGCGAACCGCCTTCGACGCGGTCGTAACCGGAGAACTTGTCGCGCTCGAACAAGGTGGTCGCGTCGAAGACCATGCTTTGGGCGTCTTCGTTGGGCACTGAGAGGCCGCCGACATATTGCTCGTTCGGACGCATGAAGACCTGCGCCATTGGCTCGATGACATGGCTGGACCCGCTGGCCATGGAAAACAGCACCGGCCAACGCATCTCGAGGCCCGCGGTTGCCATGTAACGGGCAAATGACGAGCGCATATCGTCCTGCTCGCCCAAATGCGTTGCCATTCGGTCGATGGCGTCTAGCGAAGCCGACGATGCGTTGAGGTAGTCCACATCGCCCTGCAGCGCGAGCAACGGCGTTAGCACCAGTCCGTCATCTGTGACGAAACTCCGCTTCCACTCGGCCTCGGCGGTGAGACGGCCCGATTCGCCTTCGATGCCGCGGACGCGCTGCGTCGGAGTGAGGGCATTGTAGGGCTGGACGAAGGTCTCATCGACATCGTCGCGGCGGATGACACGCGCGTTGACATTGAGGGACAGCTGGCCGCCGGCCACCGAGGCATCAGGAATATAGGCGTAATCGAGCGACGGCAGCACCCAGGGCTGTTGTCCGCTTCGCGCAGAGATATTGTCGTCAGGCGTATCTTCCTGCACATCGAAATGCATGGCGCGCACGTCGAAATAGTTGCGGCCGTTGAGACCCGTCAAGTAGACCGACGACTGGTGGACGCTGCTATTGTACTTGTCGATGCCGTAGGTGTTCGAGAAGTTCTTGTCGGTCTGCAGCAGCACGTCCCAGCCGAAGTTCCAGCGTGAATTGATGGCGAACTGCCCCTGGGTACCCATCATGCCGCGGAATTTGTTGGGATCGCCGGCGCTGCCCGAATTGACGTTGTGGCCAGAGCTGGATGGGAAGGCAGTGGTGTCGAGGAAAGCGTCGGGATTCTGCTGGTGTATCCCGGCGATCTTCAAGCTGTACTCGCCATTGTCGAAGCGCTGACGCCACTCGGCCTCACCGAGGAAACCCTGCTTGGTATAGCCGGTGCCGGTGACGGTCAGGTCGTAGGTCGGCGCCAATGCGAGATAATAGGGGACTTTCACGCCGACGCCGAGATCGCTCTTGTAGATGATGCTCGGGATCAGGAAGCCGCTCTTGCGCTTCACCGTCGGGTCGGCAATTTCGAATGCAGGCAGATAGGCAAGCGGAAAACCGAAGAACTCGAAATTCGCATTCTCGAAGCGAACCGTCTTCTTCTCGCCGTTCCAGATGATCTTCTTGGCCTTGACGCGCCAGGTCGGCGCTTTGTCCGGCTTATCCTCGCACGGCTCGCAGGCGGTGTAGACGCCATTGTGGAAGGTGGTCAGCACGCCGCCCATGCGTTCTGCGCTTTCGGCGGCGAAATAGGCCTTGTCGATGGTTTCGACCCGCAACGCATTGACGAAGCCGTCGGCGAAGTCATCGGTGATGTCGATATGTTGCGAATTGATCTTGGTGCCGTCGCTGTTGATGACTTCGACGTTGCCGCTCGCGACCATCCGCTTGGTGTTGCGGTTGTATTCGACGCGCTGGGCGACAAGGCGATTGCCACCATAGTCGATCTGCACACCGCCGACGGCGGTCACGGTCTGGTTGTCGTTGTTGTAGACCAGCGTATCGGCAGCCAGCAGCATTTGCGAGCCGGCTGGAACCGATGTCGCCATGTCGCCGACGTCCTGCGCAAGCGCCGGTGCCGGAACGGCGTAGGCAAGCACGCACGCCAAGGCGGTCGCCGCATAGAGGCGCGCCAAACCGGCCTGCCTGTTGCTGGGCAAAAACGCCTCCCTCACTAGCCGTCTTCCTTGTATAGCAGGAAAGTCACCCCGAAGAACATAGCCACCATGACCGGTACCCAGGCGGCTACGACAGTCGGCACGAATCCCGCCACGCCGAATGCCTTCACCAGCACCGAAACGACATAAAGCAGAAAGCCAGCGATGATGCCACCCAGAATCATCGTCGCCGACTGCCCCATCCTAGCAAATCGCATTGAAACCGTTGCCGCGATCAGCGTCATGGCGACGAGAAGGAACGGCAACGCCACGAGCGAATCAAACTGCATGGCAAAAGCATTTGCCTTGAGGCCGAAGGAGCGGGCAACCTCGACCTTTCCGGGCAGGTCATAGAAGGGGATGGTTTCGGGGCGCGCCAGCCGCTCTTGCACGAATTCGGGCTTTAGATTGGTCGGTACGCGATCGGTTGCCGATGCCTGGATCGTGCCGTTCTGGAATGTCTTGACGTCCTGCAATTCCCAATAGCCGTCGCGCAGGAAGGCACGGGCGGCGTCCTTGCGCTCGACGATGTTGCCTTGCGGGTCGAGAATGAAAAATACGACATCGGCCATTTCCAGGCCCTGGTTCAGGATGGCCCGCGCACCGATGATGGTGTCGCCCGAACTGGTTTTCTGCCGGATCCAGGGCGCGGCATCGGCCGAGACCGTATTCGATTTGCCGGAACGCAGCTGGGTTTCAATCTGCTCGGACCAGGAGAATGCGTGCGCGGCGAGTGGATTGATGACGCCAACCGACAGGACGCCGAACAGCAAGGCTCCGATACAGCAGGGCAAGAGGAACTGCCAGGCGGAAACACCGGCGGAACGGGCGATGACCAGCTCGTAGCGCCGGTTCAGCGACACCAGCGTGGCCATCGCCGAGAAGAGACCGACGAACGGCACCGTCTGCAGCATGATCATCGGCATACGGAGGCCTGAAATGGCTACCGCCGTGCCGTAGGTGAAGCCGGGCAGGCCGGTGGTGCGGCCGGACAGCTCGGTGAAGTCGATCAGGAACACCAATGCCAGGAGGCCGATGAAGAACCAGATGGTGATCGTCACATAGCGGAAGAAGAAGTAGCGGCCCAGTGTCCAGCCCATCAGCCGACCCCTTGCCCTGATGCGCCGCGCCTGGACAAACGCAATTTGAAAGCATTCCAGCTGTCAGCGATGCGCGTGGCGAAGTTTGTCATCCAGTCCGCCCAGGTCACCGGCAGTTCCAGTGTTCGGTTGGAGACGATGAACCAGATCGCCACCGCGGAAGCCACGATCGGCACGCCATAGACCATATACGCATATTGCGGGACCTCATCCGCCTTGCTGGCGGCAAAAAAGCCCAGCCAACGCACGAACAGCGATATCGTGATCGCCGTGATCAGCGGATTGACGCGCGCCTCGCGGTGCGAGCGCGCATCCCCGGCGACCGCAAGCGCGATCAGCGCGAAAACCATGGAATAGGTCCATTCCGAGAACCGTTGGTTGACCTCGGCCCGGTATTCGTAGGGGTTCTGCTGATAGTACTTGTCGTTGGCGCCCGGGTTGAGCAGGTACTGCGTCGTCTGGTCCTTGGGCAGGAGCGTCACCGCCGAAGCCGCCGCCATGAAGGCCGACATGTCGAAGGCATAGGAGGTAAAGCGGATGACGGAGAGATCGCCGGTCAGCGTTTTGCGATGGATGACGCCGTCATTCATCATCAGCACCTTTTCACCGCCGCGTTCGACGATGCTGCCGGTCTTGGCGTAGTAGACGAGGTTGACGCCTTCCTCGCGCGAATCGGCGACGAAAATGCCACCCAGCCGATTGTCGGGAAGGCGCTCACCGATCTGCAGGAACAGCCCGTCGTCAATCTTGCGGAAGGTGCCTTCCTGGATGATCAACGACAACAGATCCGCGCGCGACGAGGCCACCAGTGCCCGGTTCTTCTGCCGTGCGTAAGGGTCGATGCCGTTGTCGACGGCAAAGGAAAAAACGGCGGCGGCGAGCGCCAGCAACATGATCGGCCGTACGATCGTCCAGCGCGAGGCCCCCGCGGCGTTGACGACGGCGAGTTCGGAATCCGAATTCATCACACTGAGTGTCTGTGCGACTGCCACCACCAGCGCAAAAGGCACCACGATCGGGATGATCGACGGAAGGATGAGGGCGGCGACTTCGAAGAAGGTCAACGCCGACTGGCCGCTGTCTGTCACCAGATCGATCTTTGCCAGCACCTGTGTCGTCCACACGATCGCCAGCGTCCACACAAGAGCGGCCATGAAGACCACGAAAGCGCGGCGCATGATGTAGCGTTCAACGACCTTCATGAAGGCTTTTCTCGATTTTTTCGAACGGCATCATGCCACCGAACAAGGTAGCTGTCCGGCAGCGCCTGCACAACTGGCTCCATCAGATGGTCGATCCGGGTTCTGTCCCACATTACGCCCCCCGGCTGGGCGGAGTGTCGGCGGGAATGGATAAGAAAGGGCGAACATCGATGGTTAACAACAGGTTGCGGCAAAAAGCGGGGCCGTGCCGCGACGAATCGTCATCGATTCCATAGGTCATATGGGATGCCAATTCGGCAAAGTCTTGCCAAATGCCGGAAAACGACCAAATGTCGCGCATCGTTTCGAACCGCTTCCCCAAAAGTCGCGCATTCCCTGAAAGCAGGACATGATGAATCAAAGACCGTCGATCGCCTTCGCCAAATTTTCCGGGTCCCAGAGCGCGGTAAACAAGAAGGGCACTGTCTTCGTGTTCGCGGCGGATGAGGGCGGCCTGAGTGACGTCGCCAAGGCCGGCGATCCCGGCAAGACATTGGAGCGGGCCTTTCCCGTGGCTGAGTTCATGGGCAAGTTCGCCAGCACGGTGGAAGTTCTGGCGCCGCAGGGAGCGTCGCTCGACAGACTCGTGGCGATAGGCACCGGCAAGGTGTCGGGACTGGACGAATATGCGTGGCTGAAGCTTGGCGGCACCGTTGCCGCGTCGCTGCGCAAGGCGACCGAAGTGGCGGTGGTCCTCGATGTGGCCGGCGCCTCGCCGAGTGCGAAGGATGCGGCAAACCTTGCCGCGGGCATTCTCCTGCGCAGCTATTCCTTCGATAAGTACAAGACCAGGAAGGACAAGGACGACAGCAAGGCAGAGCCGAAGAAGCCGGTCAAGGTGACCATCCACACCGCCGATCCGGCCGCTGCGAAGAAGGCCTTCGCCGATGCCGAGGCGGTGATAGACGGCGTCCTGCTGGCGCGCGACCTCGTCAACGAACCGGCAAACGTGCTTGGACCGGTCGAGTTCGCTGCCCGCGCCAAGGAACTCGAGGCGCTAGGCGTCAAGGTCGAGATATTGGCTGAGAAGGAAATGAAGAAGCTCGGCATGGGCTCGCTGCTCGGTGTCGCGCAAGGCTCGCCGCGCGGCGCCCGCATGGCGATCATGCAGTGGAACGGCGGCAAGCCGAAGGACAGGCCGATCGCCTTCGTCGGCAAGGGCGTCACTTTCGACACCGGCGGCAATTCCATAAAGCCGGCCTCGGGCATGGAGGATATGAAGGGCGACATGGGCGGTGCCGCCGCCGTCACCGGCTTGATGCATGCGCTGGCGGCCCGCAAGGCGAAAGCCAATGTCGTCGGTATCATCGGACTGGTCGAAAATGCTGTCGACGGTCATGCCCAGCGTCCCGGTGATATCGTCACTTCGATGTCGGGCCAGACCATCGAGGTGCTCAATACCGATGCCGAGGGCCGCCTCGTGCTGGCCGATGCGTTGTGGTACTGCAACGACCGCTTCCAGCCGAAATTCATGGTCAATCTGGCGACGCTGACCGGCGCCATCATGGTGGCGCTCGGCCAACATTATGCCGGCCTGTTTTCCAACAATGACGAGCTGGCCGAAAAGTTGTCGGCGGCGGGGCAGGCGACGCAGGAACGGCTGTGGCGCATGCCGCTCGGTGCCGAATACGACAAGCTCATCGATTCCAAGAACGCCGACATGAAGAACATCGGCGGCCGTTTTGGCGGCGCCACCATTGCGGCGCAGTTTCTGCAGCGCTTCGTCAAGGAAACGCCATGGGCTCATCTCGACATTGCCGGCACGGCGATGGGGGCGCCGTCGAACGAGATCAACCAGTCCTGGGGTTCCGGTTTCGGCGTCAGGCTGCTCGACCGGCTGGTGCGCGATAATTATGAGCAGTGAACGGGTTCAATCACTATAGGCTGAAGCGATGGCCGACGTCCTGTTCTACCACCTGACCGAATCGACGTTGGAGGATGCGCTGCCAGGCCTCCTGGAGCGCATCCTCCAACGTCGATTCGGTCAGGTGGTAGAACAGGAC
>NZ_RZTF01000096.1:0-6766 GCF_004023175.1 Mesorhizobium sp. M7A.F.Ca.MR.362.00.0.0 | reverse complement strand
CCGTGGTGCAGACAGGCACCGAGGAACGCCGCGATGCGCTCGACCAGCATCTGTGGACCTTCCGCGACGATTCGTTCCTGGCGCACGCAACCGATCGTGAGGCTCATCCCGGTGAACAGCCGATTCTGTTGACCACCGGCGACGGCAATCCCAACGACGCCAAGATTAGGTTCCTGGTCGACGGTGCGGTGCCGCCTGACCTTGGCGGCTACGAGCGCGCGGTGTTCCTGTTCGATGGCCACGATGCCGCCCAGCTCGAGGCGGCGCGAGGGCACTGGAAGGTGATGAAGAGCGCTGGCCACGCCGTCACCTACTGGCAACAGACGCCAGATCGCCGCTGGGAGCGCAAGGCTTAAGCAGGTCGCCTGAACGTTCAGGCGACCTGCTTGACCTGTGCCGCGTCACGACAATATCTACTGCTTTGCCTTGATCCGGTTCATTTTCGTTGTGACATAGTCGCCGTATTTCAATTTCATCGACTCGTCCGACCGGTTTCGACGCGGGCTCTTGAAAACGTACCATTCGCCATCAGGCGATTTACGCTTGTAGATAACCTTGCCCACTTGGCGATGCTCGAAGCAGGTCATCGAGCCCTTCACCCCCCAGGAGCCATGCCATTGCGCGCGGTAGCAGAGCTTGCCGCCGCCGGGAATGAACCACATGCCGTCGCCATAGCCCGACTTGCCCTTGTCGTGAGTCCAGGCATCGAACTGCCTCTGCTTGACGGCAAAGAACCCGGCGCCCTTCTTGCCCCACAGCCACGAATGGTTCTGATAAATCTGGTAGACGCCTTCGTCAGGAACGACTGTGGCTTTTTGCGCCTGCTCGGCGATCCTTGTCGCCGTCTTGGCCGTCGCAGGAACCTGAAAGGCAAGAACAAGAACGGAGCAGGCGAATGCCGCTCCGAGATAATTTCCCACTACCCGTTTCACGAAACTTCTCCACAGACTGATTTACGCCACGCCTCAACCCTCATCCCGAACCGCTGGTTCGAGATGGATCATGATCAAACAAGGAGATTGGAAATCGATCCCGATCGCGTCGAGATCGATCAGCACGATGCGTCTACGGCAGGACGTGCTGGGTCACCCTCCAGTCGGGCAGACCATAGCCACCCAGCCACGGCCACACTTCCTTCTGGTTGAAGTAGACGACCGAAGTCAGCGCCGGGAACTCCGCGTAGGATTTGCGGGAATCTTCCTGCCATTTCGAGACATAGTCCTGCTTTCCGACATAGCCGAGTTCCGCAACGACGATCGGCTTGTTGAACACTGCAACGCGGTCATAGCCGGGCTTCAGCAGCTCAGCGAAGGTACGGTCATGACCGGCCTCGTCATTGTCCTTTTTCTGCAGACCGAACACCGACAGGCCGATGACGTCGACATAGTCGTCTCCGGGGTAGTATTTTTCCAGACCCTCTTCGCCCTTGGGCGACCACATATACTTGGCGGCGGGGGCAGCCTTGCGGCAGATATCGACCTCGCGCTTGTAAGCGGAGATCCAGTCCTTGGGAGCCCAGTTGGCCCAAGTGAAGCGGCCGTTCTTGTCTTCCATTTCCTGAGCCCAGCGAATGGTCACCGGGCTCTTCATCTGTCCCACCAGGCCGCAGATTGCCTGCATATTGGCGTCATATTTGCCGCTTAAAATGCCGTCGCGCAATTCGGGCGGGGTGATGCGCCAGTCCTTCGACCAGGTCCACGGCTCAACCGTAATCAGCAGCGAACGTCCGCGTTGCAGCGCATAGGCGTCGGCAAGCGGCAGCGTCGACAGGTCGACGTCTTCCCAAGGCAGGAACAGCTCTTCGATGCTGGCACTCTTGTCGGCGCTGAAGTCGCCGTAGGGATCATAGGATCCGAACGCCGAGGCGGCGCTGCTCGTTTGGACGGGGTCCGTCGCGGCTACCGAGCCAGCGCCTCCTGCCGTGGGGAACGCGGCGCTTCCGCCCAATGCCAGCGCGATTGCGAGTGCTCTTACTGTGGAGTATTTCATGTCGATCTCCCATGGCCCCAACCTCTTTCGGAAGTTAAGGCTTCGCCCGTGCGCATCGATGCCTGATCGACACGACTACCCAAAAACCGATCGGCTCTATTTGGCAGAATCTGCGGGATTTCGGAGCGACCCCATTGGCGGATGTGCGAACCTGGCACAGAGCCACCCAAAATTACCTCTCAAGCCCCTATACAGGGGGCGTTCGAGAGAAAGTTCGCCGCGATACTCACAAATTCGCGTCAAAATCCCGATATATCATCCCTGGCTAATTTAAGAGCCGGTCAGGGCCAAGAGTCAAGCACAATTAACGGTTGCTTAACCTTGACGACCGCAACATGGTTAACGGCTTTGGCCGGATCCCCTCCGACTGCCTCGACCCGTCGATGAATTTCCAGCACCGAAGAGTTTACCGGCTCGCCGCCAGACTGACTGCTCGGTAGCGGCTATTCCTCCCCCGATAAGCGTAAGGTTAACCAAATCTCAAGAATCATATTCAACAAACAATTAATTTAGTTGACGCTAAGAAAGCATTAGCTAATTCTAATCCTGGGATTTTGGGAGCTTCCAGCCACCTTGTCGGCGGAAGCCCAAAGTGGCGGGCGAGTTAGTGTATGAGTGCTTCCGTGCATGATGGCGTCGTCGGCCGTAAGAGCAGACGGGCGCATCGATCTGAGGCGGCTCTGGCAGCCACTGCGCAGAAGGGGCCCTTTCTGGTGCCCGTGCTGTCGGCCATTCAGCAATGGATCCTGAGACTGGCGCTGGCTTTCTGGTTCTGCACACTCGGGTTTTTCTGGATCTGGTGGCTGAAGCCGGAGCATGTCGAACATCTCGGGCCATACACGTTCGCAACACTCATCCTGGTATGGCTCACGCTCATGCCGTTGTACTTTCTCTTGAACGTGCATGCGTCGAAAAAACCGTCCAAGCTTCACACGATCCCGAAGCGTTCGCGGGTCGCGATGGTGGTCACCAAGGCCCCCTCCGAACCGTTTGCCGTCGTTGCGCGCACGCTCGAAGCGATGCTGGCACAGGATTACCCGCACGATACCTGGCTGGCCGACGAGGATCCCTCCGAAGAGACAGTTCGCTGGTGCGACGCTCACGGCGTGATGATTTCGACGCGGCGCGGCAGGCAAGACTATCACCGCACGACATGGCCACGCCGGACGCGCTGCAAGGAAGGCAATTTGGCGTTCTTCTACGACCACTATGGCTACGAGCGTTACGATTTCGTCGCCCAGATGGATGCGGACCATGTACCGACGCCAACCTATCTGAGGGAGATCCTGTTTCCCTTCGCCGATCCCTCGGTTGGCTATGTCTCGGCGCCGAGCATCTGCGACAACAACGCCGCCGAGAGTTGGGCGGCGCGCGGCAGGCTGTTTCCGGAAGGGATGTTTCACGGACCGCTGCAGTCCGGCCATACGGGCGGTGGAGCTCCGCTCTGCATCGGCTCGCATTATGCCGTGCGGACCAAGGCGCTGAAGCAGGCGGGCGGTCTCGGTCCTGAACTGGCGGAAGATCACTCCACCTCCATGTTGATCAACGCGGCCGGATGGCACGGCGTGCATGCGCTCGACGCCATCGCCCATGGCGATGGCCCGCAGACCTTCGCCGACCTCATCACCCAGGAATTCCAGTGGTCGCGCAGTCTGATGACGATCCTGCTCGAATATTCGCCGAGCTATCTCCCAAAGCTGTCGCCGCGGCTGAGATTCCAATTCCTCTTTTGCCAGCTCTGGTATCCGCTGTTCGCCGTCTTTGCGTTGCTGATGTACGTCATGCCGGTCTATGCGCTGTCTACCGGGCGCAACTTCGCCAATGTCATGTATCTCGACTTTTTGTTCTACTATCTGCCGAACGCGGTCGCGCTGGTTGGCCTGGTGATGCTGCTGAAGGCGTTCGGCCTCTCGCGCCCGATGACGGCCAAGACGATCAGCTGGGAAGGCACGCTGTTCCTCTTCTTCGCGCGTTGGCCTTGGGTGCTGGCCGGCACGTTGTCGTCGATCCGCGACTATCTGACCAAATCATTCGTCGATTTCCGCGTCACGCCCAAGGGCAGCGGCCCCAAGCACCTTCTGCCGGCTCGCGCCCTCACTCCCTATGTGGCGCTGGCCATCGGCGCGGCACTGCCTGTCCTGCTCGTTGAGAACCCCTTCGATGCCACCGGCTTCTACTGGTTCGCCGCCTTCAACGCCTTCCTCTACGGGCTGCTGGTTGTTGTGATTGTCGTAAGGCACGTCATCGAAAACAGGATTCCGTTGCGCGCCAATGCGGCGAAAGTCGCCTTTCAGGGGTCGCTTGCCGTGCTGGCGCTGATCGTGCCCGCCGCGGGCTTCTACGATCGCGGCATGGAAGGCGTCTACGGACTGCAGCAGGGCGCCGGTGGCCTGCGCATCGTGCGCATCGCCTATGTGGTTTCCGGCGCCGGCCAGGGCAACATCGGTGGCCGCAATTTCTACTTCGATCCAGGTTGGGAAACGCGGCGCTGAATGCTGGAGGCGTCCGCGTAGCGGGCCGGCACTCTGGACGGCTGCAGGCACGAGCCCAATAGATCAAACTTTAATTATATCCGATCGATTGCCGAAAGGCCGCGTTCATCGTGTCGTTTGCATGATCTTTAATAAGTTTCCCCTAATATATAATCCATGATGTGAGCGGCGATAGGCTGCTCGCGTGGCGCGGAAGCCAAAAAAGCAAATAGATCTCCGCGCTGAAACGAATTATATTCGTGGTAGGGGACAATGATGAACAAAGTTATGGAAAGAAGGGCAAGGATCGGCACGAAATATGCTTGTGCATTCGCCGCCGTTGCATTGATCTCGATACTCTCAGGTTGCCAGAGCAAGGACGCGACCAAGACCAGCTCGATCAGCACAAAGTCCGTGGTGCATACGCTCGGCAAGAAGGTGCACGACGTCAAGAAGAAGCGGCTGCATCTGTTCAGCCGCAAGCCGCTCACACAGACGACCATGGTGACGCGTACGAGGGAGGAGGCCTATGCGGCCTTTGTGCGGCCGCAGCGTGTCGGCAGGCCGGCGCCGGTGAAGGTCTCCTACCGTCTGGGCAATGGCGGCCCCTTCCTGGGTCGTTCGCCTTGGATTTGTGGCCCGAGCGGTTTCGGCCAGCGCGCCAGCTGCCGTTCGCGCTACTAGACCATCAGACCTAAAAGTGGCGGCGCGATTTGAATGAAGGATCCGCCGCTCTTGTCTTCGCCAGGGGGCGCGAGTCGAGGGCGAGAGGTTGGCGCAGACGTTGCGCCTTGCCTCTTGCCCTCAGGCCGCCATTCCTGGGATCAATGAACCCTGCCAGTCCGCCGTCGGCCTGAAACCAAAATCCCTCCCAGCAAGATATCGATGAAGCCACTGCCCCGGTCAACGCTGGGGACGGAGAGCCTCGATGGCGTCCCGATCACCTCATGATGGCCGGCGCGGGCGGAGCCAGCCGTCATTGTCACTGGGCGCCGGCTGTGGCCGCGCGACATAGGCCGATGCTCCATTCGCTTCGTGATAGACCCGTGCCAGCATTTCAGCCAGCACGCCCGACGTCACCATCTGCACCCCGGCGATGAGCAGGAAGAAGCCGGTGAACAGCATCGGGCGTGTTCCGATGTCTTCGGCGAAAAGCAGCTTCAGGCAAAGCAGATAGGCAAGGATCAGCGAACCCAGCGCGCCAAGCACGATGCCGATGCCGCCGAAGAAGTGCCCGGGCCGCGTGCGATAACGCATGAAGAAGTACATGAAGACCAGATCGAGCACGACCCTGAAGGTGCGCGAAATGCCGTATTTGGATTGGCCATGGATGCGGGCGTGATGCGTCACCACTTCCTGCGCGATGCGTCTGGGGGTCGTCACCGTGGCCAGCCATGCCGGGATGAAGCGGTGCATCTCGCCATAGAGCTTGACGCTGCGGATGACGTTGCCGCGATAGACCTTGAGGCTGCAGCCATAGTCCTTGAGGCGCACCCCGGTGACGCGCGCGATCAGCGCGTTGGCGATGCGCGAGGGCAGCCTGCGCATGAAAAAACCTTCCTGGCGATCCTTGCGCCAGCCCACCACCAGGTCGAGATCCTCGCTCAACAGGCGGTAGACCATACGCGGAATGTCGTAGGGATCATTTTGCAGGTCGCCGTCGATCGTGGCGATGACGTCGCCGCGCGCTGCGTCGATACCGGCCTGCATCGCGGCGGTTTGCTTGTAGTTGCGCACCAGCTCGACCGCATGCACATGCGGGCCGTAATGCGCCGCCAGGCGCCTGATCTCACTCACCGTCGCGTCGGTGCTGCCGTCATCGACCAGCACGACCTCCCACGGCTGGCCGTAGCGTTCCATCGCCTGGTGAATCCGCACCAGCAGCGGTTCGACGTTTTCGGCCTCGTTGTACATGGGCACGACGATGGACAGTGTATGGTCCGGCATCACCGCGCCGTCAGGCAGTCCCGAAGCAGGGATGGGCAATACGCTCATAGGGATGGCTTCCTTGCAGGGCCGACGGCCGGGTTCCCCGGCAGTGTCGATTTCGAGGGAAACAGCCAGGCGATCGCACCCGTGGCGATTGCCGAGCAGAAGATGAACAGATGCAATGCCAGCGCTGCCTGAAGGCCGCTCTTCATGGCAACGCCGGAGGTGAGCAGCGCCGCCGCTGCACCCGCTTCGTAGGTGCCGAAGCCGGCGACGCCTTGCACCGGTAGTATGGCGGCGCCTTCGGCCCCGACGACGCCCGGAAAGGCGGTCGAAAAGGATGTCCCCAGTAGCATTGCCAGCAACCATCCCTGCAC
>NZ_RZTF01000970.1:0-325 GCF_004023175.1 Mesorhizobium sp. M7A.F.Ca.MR.362.00.0.0 | reverse complement strand
GCTTACACAGAGATTATGAAGGGCGCAGGTGTTCCAGAGTTTCTCCTGCCAATGCTTGTTAATATTCAAAAAGACATCCGTGAAGGAACATTAGAAATTGAAAGCAATGACTTTGAAAAGGTGCTTGGACGTCCAGTAACATCTATTCGTAAAGGATTAGAGCAAATAGTCAAAGAAAACACTAAATAAGAGATCTTTCTCTTGTGACAGGTGGTTGATAAAATGAGTTTTTTCAAAAAGATTTTTGGGAAACAAACAGAGGAGGATGAGACAATGGCAGTTGAAAAGCTAAATATCGGGATTATTTTAGGAAGCACTAGAGAAG
>NZ_RZTF01000969.1:0-328 GCF_004023175.1 Mesorhizobium sp. M7A.F.Ca.MR.362.00.0.0 | reverse complement strand
TTTTCACCTCAAGATTAATATCTTTTAACGCTAATGTGCCGCCATTATATGTTTTTGCTAGATTCGTAATTTTAAGGATGGTTTCCATCATATTCCTCCTAATTAGACATGCGCTTGCGAATTTGAGTTGTCATGAATTCAAGCATAAACATTGTGATAAAGACCATTACTATTCCTAAGCTTAGACTGCTGAAATCATAGAAGGATATATATCCTTGAATTAATAGTCCTATACCGCCAGCACCAACCATTCCCAAAATAACAGATTCAGCTACATTCATTTCAAATCGAAAGGCTGTAATAGCCAGAAAGCTAGTGAGAAGTGTAG
>NZ_RZTF01000968.1:0-331 GCF_004023175.1 Mesorhizobium sp. M7A.F.Ca.MR.362.00.0.0 | reverse complement strand
GTGATGATATGAAACTCAAAGATCATCTTACAACAGAACAATTAAAGCAGCTTGGAAAGATGGGTATTAAAAAGAAAAAGAAAAAGCAACCGAAAGAAGAAAAAGTAGACTGGATTAACATTATGTGCATGGACAGGGATAGATATAGTCGTGGTCGTGGTGGAGCTATTAGAAGAAAATAATGTCGTTATTTGACGAAATATAAAGATTGTCCACTTATTTCCTTTTACTTCATAATTGGGAGTAGAAGGAGGTGTATGAATTATGAGTAGAACAACAGATGTTCAGCATAATATCGGTTGTCCGGTTTGTGGTCAAGGTATTTCCTATA
>NZ_RZTF01000967.1:0-334 GCF_004023175.1 Mesorhizobium sp. M7A.F.Ca.MR.362.00.0.0 | reverse complement strand
TATTCTTTTCCTGCATACACCTCTACCCCTTCGGATTAAGTTTTTTTGCTACTCCATTCATAATGGAAATAATAATAAAGGTCACCACAATCATGATTGTTGCTACAATGGATGCTAGCTTCCAATCATTTAATGTAATCGCATTTTGATATAAAAACGTCGAAATAACCCTTTGTTTTCCGCCTAGCAATGCTGGCGTCGTATAAGCTGTAAAGCTGCCGACAAACACGAGAATGCTGCCGATTACCAGCCCTGGCACACAAAGCGGCACAACAATCTTCAAGAAGACTCCGAGTTTTGATGCCCCAAGACTCTCTGCTGCCTGCAGTAAATC
>NZ_RZTF01000966.1:0-337 GCF_004023175.1 Mesorhizobium sp. M7A.F.Ca.MR.362.00.0.0 | reverse complement strand
AAATATGACAATGGAATACTTCGATTCTAGTGAATTTGAAAACACAATTAAACAATCTGGTTATTTAACTCTTTCAAAACTTACCTTAATTGATAAACCAGATGTTTCAAATGAAGCGCAATTTGTGAACAAGCTTAAAGCCTCTATACAAAATGGTGTTTTATCAGATGGTTATAACTTTGAGACTGCACAAACGGCTGCTGTTACTACAATAGCTAATGGTGGACAAGTTGACTACATCACGAACATGGCATTTGAAAGTAAAGTTAAAGAAGTTATTGATAGTATGGCACCATACTTGGATGAATATCCAGTAGCTGGTTACAAAGCTAATAAT
>NZ_RZTF01000965.1:0-337 GCF_004023175.1 Mesorhizobium sp. M7A.F.Ca.MR.362.00.0.0 | reverse complement strand
CAGAGCGACAATGACGGCATGCCCGTCGGCGCGTCCCGGCATTAATCCCCACAACAGGCGCCGCTCGACGCCAGTGCGGGGCCGGATCGGGTCCGTGTCGGCAAAATCGAAGAACACCGGGACAGCGCTATCGAGCCAGTCTCGCGGAAGCACTCGTGGGGAACCGGCGTTGCGTCGCGCTGGGCCTGTCCCTCGACATCCAGCGCGAGCGACTTCTCCACCTCCGCGAGCTGCCGGCGCTTCTCAGCCAGTTCACCGGAGAATCCGAACTCGCCGCCCTCACGCGAGCGATAGGAGGTGAGCCGGCGCTCGGCATCCTCAAGACGCTGGCGATATC
>NZ_RZTF01000964.1:0-340 GCF_004023175.1 Mesorhizobium sp. M7A.F.Ca.MR.362.00.0.0 | reverse complement strand
GATGTGCGGATTGCCCGGATTGTCGTGGTAGACCCAGTCGGCAACCATACCCTTCGACAGGATGTGCTTTTCCACGAAGTCTCGGACGAGCGCGATATTCTGTTCGACTGAGAGCTCCAGCGGCAGGGCGATGGTGAGGTCCTTGGCAAGCTGCGCGTCGACACGCTTCTCGAAGGCCTCGACCTTGTTCCAGAAGGCCTCCGCGGCTCCGGCGGTGGACCGGTCCGCGATCAGCTTGCGCGCCCATTGCGGCGCATCGGCCGGTAGCAAGAACTCCTCATGCACCAGGCCGTGCTTGCGCGAATAGTCGATCGTCCGGGCCTCGCGTTCGTAGTCCATC
>NZ_RZTF01000963.1:0-345 GCF_004023175.1 Mesorhizobium sp. M7A.F.Ca.MR.362.00.0.0 | reverse complement strand
TTAGAGGGTGTTTTTAGAAAAAACGGAGGAGAACATTCTCCCCGTTTTAATGAATTCGTTTGATCACCTTTAACACAAGCTCTGTTGAATGGACAGCCGCCTGCTCTAAAAATTGGTCAAATGAAACATGTGATTCTTTTCCTGCGATATCAGATAACGCTCTGATGACGACAAACGGCGTTTTAAATTGATGGCACACTTGAGCCACTGCCGCAGCCTCCATTTCAACCGCGTACAGATCAGAAAATCTCGCACGCACCTCTTCAACCCGCTTCGGATCGTTCATGAAAGAATCGCCTGTTGCAATCGTTCCTTTTGCAACCTGAATGCCGTCGAGTTCAGATA
>NZ_RZTF01000962.1:0-348 GCF_004023175.1 Mesorhizobium sp. M7A.F.Ca.MR.362.00.0.0 | reverse complement strand
CAAAGCCGACCTCCTCCCCGGCGATGACGAATAGGCCCGACCCTCACCTCCTCCCGAGGGTTGGCCACAAAAACGGCGCCCGCTGCACCTCCTCCCGCGGCGGGCGCTGTTTCCCCGGAGTAAAACGAATTTGCTCCAGAGGTTTCGCCCCTTTTAAAAATGGCGAAAGGAATTTCGTCAAAGCCGACCTCCTCCCCGGCGATGACGAATATGGTCGGCCTTCACCTCCTCCCGAGGGTCGACCCCAAAAACGACACCCGCCGGACCTCCTCCCCCGGCGGGTGTTGTCGTTTTCAGGAGGCGCTCCCATCAGCAGCTGTTTGCCCCGCACCGCGCACGGCAATTGCA
>NZ_RZTF01000961.1:0-352 GCF_004023175.1 Mesorhizobium sp. M7A.F.Ca.MR.362.00.0.0 | reverse complement strand
GGCAAGGGCGCGGCTGGCAATGTGTGTTTTTGCACCTCGCGCCGTCGCCCGCGGGCCAGCCGCGGCGCAGCTTCCCTTGCCGCCGTTAACTCGCAAGTGGCACCTCCGGGAGGAGGAAGCCGGCTCAATGAGCCGGCCCCTGTTCAAAGGGATCGTATTCGGCAAGGGTCTCGACCTCATCGTCGTCGAGTTCGGCGCTTGGCAGGACGCCGAATTCGTCGCCGGAGCGGAAGAGCGTGACAGGGACCATGAGGGTGCGGGCGAGCTGGAAGGCGTGGTTTTGGACGAGGGAAAGATCTTGCGACATCTGAGGGCTCCGTCATTGGCGCGGGCCCATTCCCGCTCGATGGCT
>NZ_RZTF01000095.1:16855-18367 GCF_004023175.1 Mesorhizobium sp. M7A.F.Ca.MR.362.00.0.0 | reverse complement strand
AGGCATATGGGGGGCTGCGTTGTTCTTCAACCTGATGTCCACCATGCTCAACACCTTTGGCATCCAGGCAGGCGTGCGCTTCCTTTTGACCGGCGTGCTGATCATCCTGATCGTCGCTCTCGTGCCGAGGCCTCGCGTCAGATGACATCCGCCACTGACACGCTCGCCAAGCTGTTCGAAACAAAGGCGGTTTCCTTCATCGATCTGACGCATCCGATGAAGCCCGGCATGCCGGTGTGGCCGACGCACCCGCATTATTGCCAGGAGATGGTGGAATCCTATGACCACGGCGACGTCGCCTGTAACCATGCGTTGGCCATGAGCGAGCACACCGGCACGCATTTCGATGCGCCGGTCCATTTCATCCGCGGCGGTGCTGCCATCTCCGGCATTCCGGTCGAGCGTTTCTTCGGCCGCATGGTGACGATCGATGCGCGTGGCTGTCAGCCCCGGCAGGCGGTCGAGCCGGATTCTATCTTTGCTTTCGAGGCCGAACATGGCCGCATACGGCAGGGCGACGCCGTGTTCTTCCATTTCGGCTGGGACCGGCTCTGGGACGATCCGGCTGCGTTTCTCGCCGACTGGCCAGGACTGTCGCGGCAAGCAAGCGAATTGCTGGTCGAGCGCGGTGCGCGCATCGTCGGCTCGGACTGCCTGTCGATCGATTGTTTCGGCAGCGAGGATTTCCCGGCGCACAATACGTTGCTTTCAGCAGGCATCCTGATCGGCGAGAATTTCGCACGGCTTGGTGACTTGCCGCCTTGGTGCTTCCTGATCAGCTTGCCGCTGGCGATCGAAGGCGGTAGCGGATCACCGCTGCGCGCCGTCGCGCTGGTCGAGGGCTAATTCCGGCTTACGAGAAGTCCAGCTGAACCTTGAGCGTTCGCTCCGGTTCCTTCTCGATCAAGTTGAAGGCTGCGCGTGCATCGGCCGCCGCGAACACCTGCGTGATCATGCCTTGCGGATCGAGCCGCTTGTCGGCCAGCCATTCGACGACGCGCGGCAACAGCCGGCGGTTCAGGCGCGAGCCGACGATGGTCAGTTCCTTGCGCACCACTTCCTGCTGGCTGAGGTTGGATGGGGCGTCCGAAAAGCCGAGCAGGCCGATGCGGCCCGCCGGGCTGGCCAGCCGGCAAGCCTCGTCGAGAAGTGCGGGAATGCCGGCGCCGTCAATGACCAGCGTCGGGCCAAGACCGTCATTTTCACCGCGCACCGCGGCCGGCACGGGATCGCGCACAGAGTGGATCACCCTGTCGGCACCGAAGCGGAGCGCTCGCTCCAGGCGGGCTTCGTCGATATCGGCAACGATGCACCGTGCGCCCTTGAGTTTGGCGACCTGCAGGACAGTGACGCCGACCGTGCCGGCGCCATAGATCAGCGCTGTGTCCTCGGGTCCGCAACCGGTACGATCGAGCACATTGGCGGCGATGGAAAACGGCTCGGCCAGTGCCGCCAGCCCAAACGGCATATCCCTTGGAACCGGTATGACATTTGCCGCCGGCACCGCGACGA
>NZ_RZTF01000095.1:15180-16846 GCF_004023175.1 Mesorhizobium sp. M7A.F.Ca.MR.362.00.0.0 | reverse complement strand
CATTGGAGCGGCCGACCCGGCAGGGATAGCAGTGGCCGCACGACACCACGGGATCGACCACCACACGGTCTCCCGTCGCAATGCCGGTCACATTGCGTCCGAGCGCTGTTACGCTGCCGGCGAATTCATGGCCGATGATACGTGGATAGACGGCGAACGGATTGGAGCCATGCAGGATGTGAATGTCGGAGCCGCAGATGCCGGCACGGCTGACATGAACGACGACTTCGCCTGCCCCGGGCTGGGGTATCGTGCCCTGCCGGACTTCCAGCGACTGCGGCGCGCGAACGAGAACTTCAAGCATGGCCTCACCACTTGTATACTAGTCGACAAGTGGCTCAATCTCGCTGCTTCGTCAAGCGCTCATGGCGGCTGTTAGACAGCCTCTTACCTGACACGTTGCGACACGAAATCGGAACTGGCGTTCACTGAAACGCAAATGCCCTGGCGTCCGCAGTTTGGACGCTCAATGCGCTGTCTTGCCGGTCTCCTCTCGAAGGGGGGGCAATCAAAATTTGTTGACTTCCATCAAGGAGGAAATGACTACCGCTTGCCTATCCGTCGGACCATAAGACAGGCTGTGCGATCGGGGCCTCGGCCGGCTTGCCGCACGGAAGGCGACCTTGCCTTTGAACGCGGACGCGCCATCTGGAATGGGGCAGCCGCCTGCATGACGGAATGGCAACAGCATTGGAACAGCCTCAATTTGCCACCGAGCGCGATCCGAGGCTGAGACTGATTATTCCAATCATCGTCGCCATCGCCTTTCTGATGGAGCAGCTCGATTCCACCATCATCACCACCGCGATCCCCGCCATCGCGCGCAGCCTCGACACGACGCCCGTCAGGCTGAATCTGGCGATCACTACCTACATCCTGACGCTGGCCGTATTCATTCCCGTCAGCGGCTGGTTCGCCGACAGGTTCGGCGCGCGAAAAGTGTTCGCACTGGCGCTTTTCACCTTCACCCTCGGCTCGGTGCTATGCGGCATGGCCAACAGTTTCGGCATGCTTTTGGCGATGCGCGCCCTGCAGGGGCTGGGCGGGGCGATGATGACGCCGGTCGGGCGGCTGATCCTGCTGCGCAGCTTTCCGCGCAGCGGGCTTATCACCGCCATGACCTACACGACCTTGCCCGCCATCATGGGGCCGGAGATCGGGCCGCTGCTCGGCGGCCTGTTGACCACTTACGCGTCGTGGCGCTGGATATTCTATGTCAACGTGCCATTCGGTTGTCTCGGCATTCTGGCGGCGCTGCGCTTCGTCGACGATTTCCGCGAGGAGGCGGTGCAGCGCTTCGACTTCGCCGGGTTCCTGATGGTGGGATGCGGAGTCGCGCTGCTGCAGTTCGGACTGGAAAGCATCGGTAGGCCGATCATCTCCGTTTCGGCGACAGCGTTGGTGTTGGCCGCGGCGATCCTGCTGCTGCTCGCCTTCGGGCGCTATGCGCGCCGCGTCGTTGCACCGGCAGTCGATCTGACACTGTTTCGATTTCGCTCGTTCTGGGTCGGTACGCTCGCAGGCGGCCTGTGCCGCGTTGGCCTCAACGGCGTGCCTTTCCTGTTGCCGCTGATGCTGCAGGTCGGCTTTGGCATGAGCCCGGTCACCTCGGGCTCGCTGACATTCGTCGGCAGCTTCGGCGCCTTGCTCATTCGGCCGCTGCTGT
>NZ_RZTF01000095.1:12976-15170 GCF_004023175.1 Mesorhizobium sp. M7A.F.Ca.MR.362.00.0.0 | reverse complement strand
GCTTTGGCTTCAATGTCGTGCTCATCGGCAGCGCGGTGGTCGGCTCCGCCGCTGTCGGGGGCTTCGCCTTGATCGAAGCCGATACGCCGCACTGGATGATCGGCCTTTACGTCTTTGTCTTCGGGGTCATCCGGTCGGCGCAGTTCATGACCTCCAACACGCTGTCCTATGCCGACCTGCCGGACGACAAGCTCAGCCGCGCCACCAGTCTCGGCGGCGTCCTGCAGCAACTCAGCGTTTCCCTGGGCGTTTCGATCGCCGCCATGGTGCTGGGCCTTGTCGCAGGAGAAACCCACATCGTGACAGCGGAACGCTTCCACCAGGTGTTCCTGCTGACCGCGGTCATCCCGCTGCTGTCCGTCCCCGGCTTCCTGTACCTGCATGCCGAGGACGGCGTGCAGGTCAGCGGCCATGTTCGACCACGAAATTCTCGTTGACGCCGCGCCTTCGGCTGTCCTGGAGACATCGAGCCCGCCTGTCTGCCTGGCTGCCACCAATCGGCCCGGACCAGCTCGTGGCGCTCGATGTCTTCCATGCTGGAATTTCAGGCGAAGTCCGCTCCCGCGCTTTTCTTCGAGAGCCGCGAAAGAAGGTGAACAGTCAGCACGACGGCCAGACCGGAGACGAGCGTCGAGAGGGTGAAAAGTGCGCCATAGCCGATGCGGTCGGCGATCGCACCGGCCATCATCGAGCCGATCAGGTAGATGATGATCTGGGCGCAGGACAGAATGGTGAAGTCCGTTCCAGGCTGATCTTTCGATGACACCGCCATGAACAGGCTGTAGAGCGCCACAATCTCCATATAGCGGATCAAGGTCTGAAACCCCGCCGCTCCCAAAAGAGTCCATATGCCCGTGATTTCGCCGGCCGCATGCAGGGCAAACAACAGGAAGCAGATCGTGCGCAAGGCGCCGAGCAGCAGCAGCGTTCGGCCGGCGCCGGAACGTCGAACAAGCATGGCCGCTATGAAGGATCCGGCAATGCCGGCCGTCGCCGCAGAAATACCGCTCAGATATCCGATCGCCGACAGCGGCAATCCGACGTCGACGAGATAGGATCCCTCCATGGATTTCACCAGCCCTTCGCTCGCCCGGTAGGTCAGTGCGATCATCAGGACGGTCACGGCTTCCGGGCGCTTGAGAAAGCTGGAGATCGAAGGTTTCGCCCGCGGTTCGGCGTTTTTTGTAGCGGTGTCCTCCGGCATGAAGGCGATCGCAATCAATGGAAGGGCTGAGACCGCCGCGATGGTCAGCACCATCGCCTGCCAGCCGACCCAGCCATAGAGAAGCAGGGAAACGGTGCCGCCGACGATGACGCTGAGTGCGACCGCTCCGCCCTGGATTGCGTTTCCAACGGCGCGATCCTCTTGCCTCAGGGCGAGCGTGGCATAGCCGTCGGTTGCAATGTCCTGCGTCGAGGTCAGCACCGCGATCGCGAAACCTATTGCGAATATGGCTTTCAGATTGGTCGGTTCCACAAGGGCGAGTGCCGCAATGGCGATCACAGTCCCGATCTGCGTGGGAAGAATCCATCCGCGGCGGTGCCCGATCGCCATCGGCCTGATCCGATCGACGAGCGGTGCCCAGAGGAATTTCACCGTCAGCGGGATCATCAGGACGGCAAGCATGCCGATGGCCGTTCTCGACACGCCAAGCTCGCGCATGATCGGCGGCACCGCGGCGACCAGGAGATAACCCGGAATACCCTGGGCGAGGTAGAGACCCGCCAGCACGGCGAACAGCCGCAAACGCTGCCAATCCCGCCGCTCTGCCGGCCGGCTGATGGTCTCGGATGCGAGCCCGCTCATGGCCGAACTGCCTTGTCGAGATGTTTGGCGGCGAACTGCCGCGCTTCCTCTCTGTCGCTGGTGACGTGGACCGGAATAGCCCAGAGCCGCTCGAACGATTGCCGCGATCGTGGGTTGGGATTGTCACGCACCAGTGCCAAGGCCCGGCATGCGCTGGAGATGCGCTGCCGCGTGGCCTTGGCCCATGCGGCCTGACGGACTTCCCCCTCTCGGGAGAGATGAGTGCTGCCGGCAATATCCACCACGATGGCATAGGGTCCATCGAGGTTGCCGATCCGGTCGAGCGCCTCGAGGTAGTCGGCCTCGTCGGTTGCCGCGTGCGGAGGGTAGAGGCGCAGGTCGACGATGCCGTCCTTGTGCATCTCGAAACGAACCATCTCAGAAGGT
>NZ_RZTF01000095.1:12498-12967 GCF_004023175.1 Mesorhizobium sp. M7A.F.Ca.MR.362.00.0.0 | reverse complement strand
CTCAGAAGGTGACCTTGTAGCCGAGCGATACCGTGCGGCCGAAACCATTGACGACATTGTTGCGCGTGGCGCTAGCTGTCGGATTCATGTAGTTGGTGTCGAAGACGTTCTCGACGCCGACACTGAGATCGCCCTTGCCGACCTTGTGGCTCGCAAGGATATTTACCAGTGCCGCGCCCTTGATCTCGGGTACGGTCGTTATCTTGTCCCGGCTGGTGAAGAACTGGACCTCGCTGCGAAGATTGAGGCCGTTGTCGAAGACATAGGTCCCGTAGACCGTGCCGTGCACCGGGGTCGCTATCCTGTTGTTCGGCAGCCACGCATCGATATTGCCATCGCCGTCATTGTCGTAGCGCCCCTCGGTATAGCCAAGGAGGCCACCGACGGTGAGGTTGCCGGTCAGGTTCCACCATGCGGTGACTTCGACGCCCCAGATTTCCTCCTTCTGCTGCGACACGCGGTTGGAGGC